>NZ_JALDUC010000009.1:0-95999 GCF_023109235.1 Streptococcus mitis | reverse complement strand
ACACAGAAGTTAAGCCCTAGAACGCCGGAAGTAGTTGGGGGTTGCCCCCTGTGAGATATGGAAGTCGCTTAGCTCTAATCCGCCATAGCTCAGTTGGTAGTAGCGCATGACTGTTAATCATGATGTCGTAGGTTCGAGTCCTACTGGCGGAGTAGTTAAGAAAAAAGAGGTTTAGGCCTCTTTTTTTTATAATTAATAATCTATTTAGTGTTATTTGGTGTTAGATATTTTTGCTGAGTAAAGTTTCAGAGCCCTCCGTTTTCGATCAAGGAGATCTTTTTAGTACTTTAATTGAGGGTAGCGAAGAGGCTAAACGTTGCGGACTGTAAATATGATCCTTCGAGGGGTTCGCATCCTTCCGCTTCCATTATCTTAGTTTTTGAAATTTAGGTAGTATATTTGTTCCTATTCTGTCAACTTTTCCTATTTGTTATCTTTTTGAGGTTGGTATTTGAGCAATTCAGGATTTTATAATAACTGTTTATAATTTTTTGTTAGAATAAGGTCATAAAAAGAAAAGGAGTATATATTTATGCTACAAAGTATTTATGATCAGATGATGGATTTTTATAGAAATATTGAAGAAGAGTATGGTATGTTCTTGGGTGATAATTTTGATTGGGAACATGTTCATTTTAAGTTTTTGATTTATTATCTTGTCCGATATCGTATTGTGAGTCATCGGGATTTTATTGTTTACCATTATCGTGTTGCTTATCGTTTGTATCTTGAAAAATTGATAATGAAACAGGGTTTTGTTGCTTGATGAGACAGTATGAGTTAATTTCCGAACAACTTTTACTTTTTGTGGAAAAATAATGATAAATAGCCGGAATTTTTTCTAAAACATTTTTTAATAGTTGGAAATAGCAAATCTTTCTATTGTTTCTTCTTGATAAAAAGGCGATTTTTTCTTATAATAAATTGTAAGATATAATTGCAGGTGAGAGTCCTGCCATGTATGTGAGAAAGGAAGAGCCTGAGGGCTCAGACAAGATTATGACTTCAGTTGTTGTTGTAGGTACCCAATGGGGTGATGAAGGTAAAGGGAAGATTACAGACTTCCTTTCAGCGAATGCAGAAGTGATTGCGCGTTACCAAGGTGGTGATAATGCAGGTCACACGATTGTGATTGATGGCAAGAAGTTTAAATTGCACTTGATTCCATCTGGGATTTTCTTCCCTGAAAAAATCTCTGTTATTGGGAATGGTATGGTTGTAAATCCTAAATCTCTTGTGAAAGAGTTGAGCTATCTTCATGAGGAAGGTGTTACAACTGATAACTTGCGTATTTCTGATCGTGCGCATGTTATTTTGCCTTATCATATCGAGTTGGATCGCTTGCAAGAAGAAGCTAAGGGCGACAATAAGATTGGTACTACAATTAAGGGAATTGGTCCAGCTTATATGGACAAGGCTGCTCGTGTTGGGATTCGTATCGCCGATCTTTTAGATAAAGATATTTTCCGTGAGCGCTTAGAACGTAACCTTGCTGAAAAGAATCGTCTTTTTGAAAAATTGTATGACAATAAAGCGATTTCTTTCGATGATATTTTTGAAGAATATTACGAATATGGTCAACAAATCAAGAAATATGTGACAGATACATCTGTTATTTTGAATGATGCGCTTGATAACGGTAAACGTGTGCTTTTTGAAGGTGCACAAGGTGTTATGCTAGATATCGACCAAGGTACGTATCCATTTGTTACGTCATCAAACCCTGTAGCTGGTGGTGTTACGATTGGTTCTGGTGTTGGTCCGAGTAAGATTGACAAGGTTGTTGGTGTATGTAAAGCCTATACGAGTCGTGTTGGAGACGGTCCTTTCCCAACTGAGTTGTTTGATGAAGTGGGAGAACGTATCCGTGAAGTCGGTCATGAATATGGTACAACAACTGGTCGTCCACGTCGTGTGGGATGGTTTGATTCAGTTGTGATGCGCCATAGCCGTCGCGTTTCTGGTATTACTAACCTTTCATTGAACTCTATCGATGTTTTGAGTGGTTTAGATACAGTGAAAATCTGTGTGGCCTATGATCTTGATGGCCAACGTATTGATTACTATCCAGCTAGTCTTGAGCAATTGAAACGTTGCAAGCCTATCTATGAAGAGTTGCCAGGTTGGTCAGAAGATATTACCGGAGTTCGTAATTTGGAAGATCTTCCTGAGAATGCGCGTAACTATGTTCGTCGTGTGAGTGAATTGGTTGGCGTTCGTATTTCTACTTTCTCAGTAGGTCCTGGTCGTGAACAAACAAATATTTTAGAAAGTGTTTGGTCCTAAGAGATTTTTAAGATTTGTTTAAGATAGTTCGGATATACTATAGACAGTTACAAGAAGACCTCCTAACTTGTTGTAACAAATATCCTAAACTTTTCTTTTTCATAATAATCTCCCTATAAAGTCACCGCATTTGGTGGCTTTTTTTGTCTTGGAAATCATGATATAATAATAAAATCGATAAGTAGGAAAAGGGAAATTGATGAATTATACAGTTGAAGAAAAAGAAGTCTTTATGAGGGAGGCTTTGAGAGAGGCTGAGATTGCTCTTGAACACGATGAAATTCCAATTGGTTGTGTGATTGTCAAGGACGGAGAAATCATTGGTCGCGGGCATAATGCGCGTGAGGAACTGCAACGAGCGGTTATGCATGCGGAGATTATGGCCATAGAGAATGCGAACCTGAGTGAGGAGAGCTGGCGCTTGCTGGATTGCACGCTTTTTGTGACCATTGAGCCTTGTGTCATGTGTAGTGGGGCGATTGGACTCGCCCGTATTCCAAACGTGGTCTATGGGGCTAAAAACCAGAAATTTGGCGCTGCTGGGAGTTTGTACGATATCTTGACAGATGAGCGTCTCAATCATCGTGTGGAGGTTGAAACAGGAATTTTGGAAGATGAATGCGCAGCTATTATGCAGGATTTTTTTAGAAATAGACGGAAAAAATAATTTTGCTTTTAAAATGAACAGGAATGTGATATAATAAATAGTGGAGCAACAGTTCTGCGTGAAGCGGGTCAGGGGAGGAATCCAGCAGCCCTAAGCGATTTGAATTGTGTGCTCTTTTTTTCGTGCTTTTTCCGAATAAATAAGATAGAATAATCTAGAATAAATGATAATAGAAAAGAGAAAATGATGAAAATTCGTGGTTTTGAATTGGTTTCTAGTTTTACAGATGAAAATTTATTGCCCAAACGTGAGACAGCGCATGCGGCTGGTTACGACTTAAAGGTTGCTGTGCGCACAGTTATCGCTCCAGGAGAGATTGTCTTGGTTCCGACAGGGGTTAAGGCTTATATGCAGCCGACTGAGGTACTCTACCTCTATGATCGTTCTTCAAATCCTCGTAAGAAGGGCTTGGTTTTAATTAATTCAGTTGGGGTTATTGATGGGGATTATTATGGAAATCCTGGGAATGAAGGACATATTTTTGCGCAGATGAAGAATATAACAGATCAAGAGGTTGTTCTTGAAGTTGGGGAACGTGTGGTTCAGGCTGTCTTTGCTCCTTTCTTAATCGCAGATGGAGATGCGGCTGATGGCATTCGAACTGGTGGATTTGGATCGACAGGGCACTAAAATGAAGATTATCTTTGTACGTCATGGGGAGCCAGATTATTGTGAGTTAGAGGAACATTCTTATACGGGATTTGGGATAGATTTGGCACCCTTGTCTGAGAAGGGACGGCAACAAGCCCAGAAACTGAGCAAAAATCCCTTGCTTCCTTCAGCTGAAATAATCGTATCTTCTGCAGTCACAAGAGCTTTAGAAACGGCTTCTTATGTTGTTCGTACTACGGGTCTTCCTTTAAGAGTGGAGCCTTTATTACATGAATGGCAGGTCTATGAAACAGGAATAGAAAACTATGAAACAGCTAGAAGCCTGTTTTTAGAAAACAAGGGGGAGTTGCTTCCTAATAGTCCTATTCAATATGAGACGGCTACGGAAATGAAATCGCGGTTTATAGAATGTATGGCTAAGTATCGAGTTTATCAGACCGTGATAGTGGTAACTCACAATATGCTTATGCGCCAGTTTGTGCCAAATGAGAAGATTGATTTTTGCCAAGTGATTGAGTGTGAGTTAGAGATATAGAAAGAGGTTTATCATCGCAAAGAAAAAAGCGACATTTGTATGTCAAAATTGTGGGTATAATTCCCCTAAATATCTGGGACGTTGCCCCAACTGTGGGTCTTGGTCTTCTTTTGTAGAAGAGGTTGAGGTTGCCGAGGTCAAGAATGCGCGTGTGTCCTTGACAGGTGAGAAAACCAAGCCCATGAAACTGGCTGAGGTGACTTCAATCAACGTCAATCGAACCAAGACGGAGATGGAGGAATTCAACCGTGTACTTGGGGGAGGAGTGGTACCAGGAAGTCTCGTCCTCATCGGTGGGGATCCTGGGATTGGGAAATCTACCCTTCTCCTACAAGTCTCAACCCAGCTGTCTCAAGTGGGGACTGTTCTCTACGTTAGTGGGGAGGAGTCTGCCCAGCAGATTAAACTACGGGCAGAGCGCTTGGGTGATATCGATAGTGAGTTTTATCTTTATGCAGAGACCAATATGCAGAGCGTACGAGCAGAAGTGGAACGTATCCAGCCTGATTTTCTCATCATCGACTCTATTCAGACAATTATGTCTCCTGAGATTTCAGGGGTGCAAGGGTCTGTTTCTCAAGTGCGTGAGGTGACAGCAGAACTTATGCAACTGGCTAAGACTAATAATATTGCCATCTTTATCGTAGGTCATGTGACCAAGGAAGGAACCTTGGCTGGTCCTCGTATGCTAGAGCATATGGTGGATACGGTGCTTTATTTTGAAGGGGAGCGTCACCATACCTTTCGTATTTTGAGAGCGGTCAAAAACCGTTTTGGTTCTACTAATGAGATTGGGATTTTTGAGATGCAGTCAGGTGGCTTGGTTGAGGTTCTCAATCCGAGTCAAGTTTTTCTAGAGGAGCGTTTGGATGGGGCGACTGGTTCGTCAATCGTTGTGACCATGGAAGGGACGCGTCCGATTTTGGCGGAGGTTCAGGCTTTGGTTACACCGACTATGTTTGGAAATGCCAAGCGTACGACGACAGGGCTTGATTTTAACCGTGCTAGCTTGATTATGGCTGTTTTGGAAAAGCGGGCAGGGCTTCTCTTGCAAAATCAAGATGCTTATCTTAAATCTGCTGGCGGTGTCAAATTGGATGAACCTGCCATTGACTTAGCGGTTGCAGTTGCCATTGCTTCGAGTTATAAAGACAAGCCAACTAATCCTCAGGAATGTTTTGTTGGAGAACTGGGCTTGACGGGAGAGATTCGCCGTGTCAATCGTATCGAGCAGCGCATTAATGAAGCTGCTAAACTTGGATTTACAAAAATCTATGTACCTAATAATTCCTTGACAGGAATCACTCCGCCTAAGGAAATTCAGGTCATTGGGGTGACAACGATTCAGGAAGTTTTGAAAAAGGTCTTTGCATAATCCGTGACAAATCCTCTTAAAAATGATAAGATAGGAGAAATATTTGACTATCAAATTTTCGAGGAGGGAATCGTGTCGTATTTTGAACAGTTTATGCAAGCCAATCAGGCTTATGTTGCCCTACATGGGCAGTTAAATCTGCCACTTAAACCCAAAACAAGAGTGGCTATTGTGACCTGTATGGACTCTCGTCTGCACGTTGCGCAAGCTTTGGGATTGGCACTTGGGGATGCTCATATCTTGCGGAATGCAGGTGGTCGAGTGACTGAGGACATGATTCGTTCGCTAGTTATTTCCCAGCAACAAATGGGGACAAGAGAGATTGTGGTGTTACACCATACAGACTGTGGTGCTCAGACCTTTGAAAATGGACCTTTTCAGGAGTATTTAAAAGAGGAACTAGGTGTCGATGTGTCAGATCAGGACTTTTTGCCCTTCCAAGATATAGAGGAGAGTGTACGTGAGGACATGCAACTCCTTATCGATTCGCCCCTAATACCAGATGATGTCATTATCTCTGGTGCTATTTACGATGTGGATACAGGAAGTATGACAGTCGTAGAATTGTAAAAAATTCATTTAGAAAGAAAGTGTATGAAGAAAAACAGCATTTTATTTATTTTTATTTTATTGCTATGTATTGGTTTACAGTATGAAACCATCTACTATACGGACGGTTCGATGTCAGGTGCGGAATATGGACTGATGGGAGTTTCTATCTTTCTAGCTCTCTTTTACATGATTCCGGCTCTTTATTTCCTTTTCCGTATTGGGAAAAAATGGGAATTGCCAAAGAACTCCTTGATCTTGTCTTTATTGGGAGGAATGTTCCTTTCAGGCTGGTTGTCTAGCTTTGCGAATACCTATATCCATGATTTGCTGGGCGTTCTTTTCCCAGATAGTACATTTTTAAATGCCTTTGAAAGTGCGATTGTGGCTCCTTTGGTAGAAGAACCCTTGAAATTGTTGCCTCTTATCTTTGTTTTAGCTTTGATTCCTGTGCGAAAATTAAAATCTTTGTTTTTACTGGGGATTGCTTCTGGTTTGGGATTCCAAATGATTGAGGATATTGGTTACATTCGTACGGATTTGCCAGAGGGTTTTGACTTTACTATTTCGAGAATTTTAGAGCGTATCATCTCAGGAATTGCCTCTCACTGGACTTTTTCAGGTCTAGCTGTAGTAGGTGTTTACTTGCTTTACAGAGCCTATAAAGGGCAGAAGGATGGCAAGAAACAGGGGCTTCTTTTCCTAGGTTTGGCCTTGGGAACTCACTTCTTGTTTAACTCTCCTTTTGTTGAGTTGGAGACAGAGTTACCTTTAGCGATTCCATTGGTTACGGCTATTACTCTTTATGGTTTTTATCAGGCTTATCGCTTTGTTGAGAAGCATGATGAGCTGATGAACTAGAATATTTTTTAAAAGAATGATGCAAGGGTACAAATATGCTGCCCTTCTTTTATTTTTGATTGAAAAATAGTGCAAAAAACGCTACAATGGTAGATGGAAAAATCTTGTGAAAAGCACAAGCGATACATATATACCGGAGGAAATCATGTCTTTTTCTGATTTAAAGCTGTTTGCCCTTTCTTCAAATAAAGAATTGGCAGAACGTGTGGCGCAGGAGATTGGGATAGAGTTGGGGAAATCAAGTGTTCGCCAATTTTCAGATGGAGAGATTCAGGTCAACATCGAAGAATCAATCCGTGGAAAACACGTCTTTATCCTACAATCAACTAGTTCGCCTGTAAATGACAATCTGCTTGAAATTTTGATTATGGTAGATGCTTTGAAGCGTGCGAGTGCAGAATCTGTCAATGTTGTCATGCCTTACTATGGGTATGCACGTCAGGATAGAAAGGCGAGAGCGCGTGAGCCAATCACTTCAAAACTTGTCGCAAATATGCTTGAAGTAGCTGGAGTGGATCGTTTATTGACCATCGACTTGCATGCTGCGCAGATTCAAGGATTCTTTGATATTCCTGTGGATCACTTGATGGGAGCTCCTCTGATTGCGGATTATTTTGAGCGTCGTGGCATGGTTGGTTCTGACTATGTGGTTGTCAGCCCAGACCATGGAGGGGTGACTCGTGCCCGTAAGTTGGCAGAATTTTTGAAAACATCTATCGCTATCATTGACAAACGTCGTAGTGTTGATAAGATGAATACCAGTGAAGTCATGAATATCATCGGTAAGGTCGAAGGCAAGACTTGTATCTTGATTGATGATATGATTGATACGGCTGGAACGATTTGTCACGCTGCGGATGCCCTTGCAGAAGCTGGTGCTGTTGAAGTCTATGCGAGCTGTACACACCCAGTTCTTTCTGGTCCTGCTATGGACAATATCCAAAAATCAGCTATTAAGAAATTGGTTGTTTTGGATACTATCTACCTGCCAGAAGAGCGTTTGATTGATAAGATTGAGCAGATTTCAATCGCTCATCTCCTAGGGGATGCTATTGTACGTATCCATGAAAAACGCCCACTTTCTCCACTTTTCAGTATTGAGAAAAAGATTTAATGACCAAGCCTGAGATGATTCTCAGGTTTTTTTCATTTCTTTTCCGAATAAATAGATAGAGTCAGTGAATCTAGTAAAACTAGATTTAATACTCTTCGAAAATCAAATTCAAACCACGTCAACGTCGCCTTGCCGTACTCAAGTACAGCCTGCGGCTAGTTTCCTAGTTTGCTCTTTGATTTTCATTGAGTATAAGACTATGGTATAATAAAAGGAGGAAAAGGATGATTTTAAGACATCCGGGCATCAGCCCTACCAATGATTTGGTTGCTAAGAAAATCTTTAGCAATCCAGAAATCACTTGTCAATTTATCCGTGATATGCTGGACTTGCCAGCAAAAAATGTGACCATTTTGGAGGGAAGCAATATTCATGTCTTGCCTTCCCTGCCGTACTCGGCGCAGGATTTCTATACCAGTATAGACGTTTTAGCGGAGTTAGACAACGGCACCCAGGTTATTATCGAAATACAAGTCCATCATCAGAATTTTTTCATCAATCGCCTGTGGGCTTATTTGTGCAGTCAGGTCAATCAAAACCTAGAAAAAATTCGCCAGCAAGAAGGAAATACTCACCAGAGTTACAAACACATCGCACCGGTATATGCTATCGCAATTGTGGATAGTAATTACTTCCAAGATGATTTAGCATTTCACAGTTTTAGTATGCGCGAAGACACGACAGGTGAAGCCTTAACCATCACTAATAACGGACAAGAAAACCATCTAGTCAAGATGGCGTTCTTGGAATTAAAAAAATACAGAGAAACCAGCAAAGACGAGGTTCGCAAGCCGTGGTTGGAGTTTTTCGGGAACAAACCCTTTACCCAACAACCCGAGCGAGCTATCAGCCAGGCAGATCAACTGCTGGACTACAAGAGCTGGTCCGAGGAGGACAGGAAAATGTTTAGTCAACTACGTATGCGCGAAGAACAAGCCTTGTTAGCGCAGGACTATGCCTTGGAACAAGCTGAAGAAAAGGGCTTAGAACGTGGTCGAGCTGAGGGTCTTGAACAAGGTTTAGAGCGTGGTATTGAACAGGGACTGGAGCGTGGACTTGAACGTGGGAAACTTTTTGCCTTCCTGGATATGGTCCACCAAGGTCTTTTGACATCTGAGGTTGCCAGCCAGCAGCTGGGTATGTCAGTAGCTGAATTTGAAGCACTCTTGTAAGACCATAGTAAATAAGACCTAAAAATACAGAGAAACCAGCAAAGACGAGGTTCGCAAGCCGTGGTTGGAGTTTTTTGGGAATAAACCCTTTACCCAACAACCCGAGCGAGCCATCAGCCAAGCAGATCAACTGCTGGACTACAAGAGCTGGTCCGAGGAGGACAGGAAAATGTTTAGCCAACTACGTATGCGAGAAGAACAAGCCTTGTTAGCACAGGACTATGCCTTGGAACAAGCTGAAGAAAAAGGCTTGGAACGTGGTCGAGCAGAGGGGCTGGAACGTGGGAAAGCTGAAGGTAGTTTCTTGATGTTAGCAAATCTAGTCCGTCAAGGTCTTCTGACCTCTGAGGTAGCTAGCCAGCAATTAGGCATGACCGTTGCTGAGTTTGAGGCTTTACTGTGAGTTCGATCTTTCATCTAATAGTAGGAAGTTGATGAAATGGCAAGTGTTATCCAAATACTTGCCGTTTTTACTTGACTTTTACAAGGGTTTGTAAGATAATACCAGAGAAGTAAGTTTTGTCTAACCATCTATATGGTTTAGATATAAAAGATATCATCTGAGGGATGAGTATTTGCGAAATGTCAACTTGGAGACTAGAGTATTTCAGGGGGAATTTTTTCGTGAGTTAGTTTTCTTCTCCTTTTTTCGAAGAAATAGGTAAAAAGTTTAAAAAAACATAAGAAAACTCTTGACAAATCCTGCAAATATTTATATACTGTATGGTAGTAAGATAGTCTTACGAAAAATAATATAATGAAAAATAAAGGAGATAAAACGATGAAAAAAGTTTTATTGACAAGCGCAGCAGCACTTGCTGTATTTACAGTTGCACCTGTTTTTGCAAATGGTGAAAACCCAGCTTCAACTAACCAATTGCTTCAAAAGAAATATATTTCTGAACGTGATATTGCTGAAGAAGCTAACCGTCAAGTAGCAGCGCATGATGGTGAAATCCGTGTTGAAGCAGAACGTCAATTTGCTCAACAAGGTGGTCAAACAGTTAAAGCAGCAGAAGAAGCATTGAAAGCATTCTTGGACTCAGGATATTATGGTCATGATTTTTCAGACAAGAAAGCAGCATTAGAAGCAAACATTGCCGCAGCAAAATCAAACCAAAAATTTGAAGATATCTACAACACAGTGAAAAGTCGCTATGCTGCAAAATTGCAAGAACAATATCGTAAAAGTGCAAAAGATGCAGGTAAATACTTTGCTAATGGAGTAGAAGATAATAAACCAAACAATACTCGCATCAATGAAGACCAAGCTAACCAAGGTACTAAAGCTAACCAAGCTTCTACAGGATGGGTTAAAGATGCTAAAGGTCAATGGAGCTATGTTCTTGATGAAAAAGGAACAAAAGCTACTAGCTGGAAACAAATTGATGGTAAATGGTACTTCTTTAACGCTGAAGGCGTAATGCAAAAATGGTGGGTTAAAGATGGTAACACTTGGTACTACCTAAACGGTTCAGGTGAAATGCAAACAGGTTGGTTGCTTGACGGTGGTAAATGGTACTTCCTTGAAGCATCAGGTGCTATGAAAGCTAGCCAATGGTTCCAAGTAAAAGACAAATGGTACCACGTTGACGGTTCAGGTGCATTGTCAGTAAACACTACTGTAGATGGTTACACTGTAAACGGAAACGGTGAATGGGTTTAATTTTAAATAATTGAATCATAACAGGAGAGAAATCTCCTGTTTTTTTTGATTTAACAATGGTAGTGGGGTGAGTTTTGTTTATATGACTGGATGGCAAAAAAATGATTGTAAGACCTACTACCTTGAAACGGATGGCTTCAAACAGTTGGGATTGGTAAAAGTTGCTGATAAAACTTATTACTTCGTTGAAAATGGTAAGAAGAAAACTAGATTTATCAAAACAGAAGAAAAAACTTACTATCTAAAAGATGGTATTCTGACACCCAATATTGCTGTGATTGATGGTAAAAAATTCTTTATTGATAATGAAGGGAACCGATCAGTTGGATGGAAGAAAATTGACGGTAACTGGTATTATTTCTCTAAAGAAGATGGAATGAAGACAGGTTGGATTAAAGATGGTTCATGGTATTACTTGGATGAAACTGGTGTGATGAGAACTGGTTGGAAACAAGTTGATGGTAATTGGTATTATTTAAACGATTTAGGTGCCATGCAAACTGGCTGGAAACTTATAAATGGTAGTTGGTACCATCTCGACAGTTTAGGTAAAATGAGTACTAGATGGATAAAAGAAAATGGTACCTGGTATTATCTTGATGGTTCAGGTGCCATGCAGACAGGTTGGAAATTTGTAGATGGTAAGTGGTATTATCTCAATAATTCAGGTGCTATGAAAACTGGCTGGTTGAACCAAAGTGGTACATGGTATTATCTAGATGGCTCAGGCGCTATGAAGACTGGTTGGTTCCAAGTGGATGGCAAATGGTACTATGCTTATAGTTCAGGAGCTCTTGCTGTCAGCACTACAATCAATGGTTACACAGTAAATGCCAACGGTGAGTGGGTTTAAAAGTGTAAAATTTACCATAGAAAATGTAAATAATGAAAAGAAAACAAAAAGAAAGCTTATAAAATAGGCTTTCTTTTTCTGTTATGGGAGGTTTGTTTGAAAATCAACATAATTATATAAATGTAAAGATAAAATAACCTATCACTTGATTATATTTTTAGAAAGAGTTATAATAAACCCAAATATAATTCTAAAAAAGGGGTTTCACAAATGGATAAAAAGAAAATGATTTTAACTAGCTTGGCTAGTGTGGCTGTATTGGGAGCAGCATTTGCAGCATCTCAACCATCAGTCGTGAAAGCTGATGATTCTTCCAATGCAACTACTGCTTCAGCTCAACCAGCTGGCACAACTGATACATCAGCAACTAATTCAAATAGCACAACTAACCCTGCTGGAAATTCTGAGACAACAGAGCAACCAGCGGCTACTCAGCCAGCAGAAACTGGAGCTACTGACACTTCTAAATCAGAAGTTACAAGTCCAGAGATTAAACAAGCTGAAGCTGACGCTAAAAAAGCTGAAGGAAAGGTTACTGAAGCTCAAGCTAAAGTAGATACAACGACTGCAGCAGCTAACGAAGCTAACACTAAACTAGAAACTGAGAAAAAAGAAGCTGATGATGCTAAAGTTGCAAAAACTGAAGCTGAAAAAGCTAAAACTGCAGCTGACGAAGAATTAGCTAAAGCTAAAGAAAAAGCTACTGAAGCTGACGCTAAAGCTAAAGAAGAAGCGAAGAAAGAAGAAGACGCTAAAAAAGAAGAAGCAGATTCTAAAGAAGCTCTAACTGAGGCTTTAAAACAATTACCTGATGATAACGAATTACTTGACAAAAAAGCAAAAGAGGAATTGTTGAAGGCTGTTGAATCTGGTGATTTAAAAGCTGGGGATATTCTTAAAGAATTAGAAAACGACGATAAAACATCTCAAGCTAATGCTCAAGCAACTCCAGCTGAAGCTAAATCAGAAGCTGAATTACCAGCAGACATTAAGGCTGGAATCGACAAAGCTGAAAAAGCAGATGCTGCTCGTCCTGCATCTGAAAAATTACAAGACAAAGCTGATGACTTAGGTGAAAAAGTTGATACGCTTAAAGAAGAAGCGGATGCATTAAAAGCTGAAGAAGATAAAAAAGCTGAAACTCTTAAAAAACAAGAAGATACATTAAAAGAAGCTAAAGAAGCTCTTAAATCTGCTAAAGATAATGGATTTGGTGAAGATATTACAGCACCACTAGAAAAAGCTGTAACTGCGATTGAAAAAGAGCGTGATGCTGCACAAAATGCATTTGATCAAGCTGCTTCAGATACTCAAGCTGTTGCTGATGAGCTAAACAAACTTACTGATGAGTACAACAAAGCTCTTGATGAAGTAAAAGCTGCTAAAGAAAAAGAGGCCAACGAGCCAGCTAAACCAGTAGAAGAAGAACCAGCTAAACCAGCAGAAAAAACAGAAGCTGAAAAAGCTGCTGAAGCTAAAGCAGAAGCCGATGCTAAAGTTGCTGAATTGCAGAAAAAAGCAGACGAAGCTAAAACAAAAGCAGATGAAGCTACAGCTAAAGCAGAAAAAGAAGCTGCTGATGTAAAAGCTGCACAAACTAAAAAAGAAGAAGCAGACAAAGCTAAAACTGAAGCAGAAACTGAATTAGCTACAGCTAAAGCAGAAGCTGAAAAAGCAAAAGCAAAAGTTGAAGAACTTAAAAAAGAAGAAGCTGAAACTAGAACTGCTCTTAAAGATGCATTAGATCAATTAGAAAAAGATATCGATGCTGATGCTAAGATTACAAATAAAGAAGAAGCTAAAAAAGCATTAGGTAAAGAAGATATTTTAGCTGCAGTTGAAAAAGGCGACTTAACTGCAGGAGATGTTCTTAAAGAATTAAAAGATCAAAATGAGACTGCTGAAGCTAACAAAAATCAAGATCCACTAGCAGACGAAATTGGCGCTACAAAACAAGAAGGAAAACCTCTTGCTGAACTTCCTACTGCTGATAAAGAAAAATTAGACGCTGCTTACAACAAAGAAGCTTCTAAACCAATCGTTAAAAAACTTCAAGATATCGCTGATGATATAGCTGAAAAAATCGAAAAATTAACTAAGGTAGCTGACAAAGATAAAGCTGATGCTACTGAAAAAGCTAAAGCAGTAGAAGAAAAAAATGCTGCATTAGATAAACAAAACGAAACTTTAGAAAAAGCTAAAGTTGCTCTTGCAACAGCTAAGAAAAACAATGCTGAACAATCTATCCAAGATGGATTACAAGATGCTGTAACTAGATTAGAAGCTGCTGTTGCTTCTGCTAAAACTACTGCTGATGAAGCTCAAGCTAAATTCGACGAAGTTAACGAAGTAGTGAAAGCTTACAAAGATGCAATCGATGAACTAACTGACGATTACAATGCAACTTTAGGTTATATCGAAAACTTAAAAGAAGTTCCTAAAGGTGAAGCACCAAAAGACTTCGCAGGTGGAGTAAATGATGATGAAGCAACTACTGAGCCTGCTAAGGAAGCGGATGAGGTTCCAACGGTTCCTAATGCTCCAGAATTCAATGGTGGTGTAAATGATGACAATGCTCCTACCCAACCTAATAATCCAGAATTCAACGGCGGAGTAAATGATACAACACCTTCAACTGAACCTAATAAACCAGAGGGAGAAGCTCCAAAACCATCTAAACCTGAAACTTCTAACGGAGATGCTCTTGTGCAACCTGAACTTCCTGAGTTCACTGGTGGTGTTAACGATGCTGACGCTGCTGTTAACGAAGTTCCTGAATTCAACGGTGGAGTGAATGATACAACACCTCCAACTCCTGCAAAACCTGAAGGAGAAGCTCCAAAACCAACTAAACCAGAAGCTTCAAACGGAGATGCACTTGTACAACCAGAACTTCCAGCATTCAAAGGCGGAGTTAACGCTGTTGAAGCTGCTGTTAATGAAGTTCCAGAGTTTGGTGTTAATAACCCTGAAATCAAAAAAATCTTAGACGAAATCTCTAAAGTAAAAGAGCAAATCAAAGACAGCGAAGAAAATGAAGGTGTTGAAGATTATTATAAAGATGGATTAAAAGATCGTCTAGCTGATTTAGAAGATGCCTTAAATACTTTAATTAATAATAAAGCTGAGGTTCTATCTGGAAGTAATGATACAGAAGACTTAAAAGTCACACGCTATGTTGATATTGTTACTAACGCTGATATTTTGAATGCTGAAGAAGGTCATTTCAAAGGTAAATCAATTGCAGGTTATACTTTTGTGAAATCTGAAGAAAAAGATGGTATTATTACTAACTATTACAAAAAAGTAACTAATCACTATTCTACTCCAAATTCAGATTCAAGACTAACACCAACTCCTGGAAATCCTGTTCCAAATGAATCACAAGCTCAACAAGCTCCAACGCCAGCTACTCCAGCAACTGAAGCTCCAACACCAGCTCCAGCTGAAACCCCAGCAACTCCTGCGGTTACTACAACTGTAGCAGGTACTAATAAAGATAATACATATCAAGCTCCAGCTGCGAAAGTAGAAGATAAGAAAGAACTTCCTAACACTGGTGGTAAAGATAATGTTGCAGTTGCATCATTAGGATTCCTTGGATTACTCCTTGGTGCCCTTCCATTTGTGAAACGCAAAAACTAATTAGTTGAAGATATAAAAGAGAAGGATTTATGACCTTCTCTTTTTGTGATGTGGACTATAGTGAGAGTTCTGTTGAAAAGAAGAAAAAAGTGAACAAAACGATGTTTCAGTTTTGTTCACTTTTATGTTGTTCTATAAACTTAGTCTCTATAATATTTGTAGTGGGTAAATCCCCATGGATATTATGGAGCCTATTTTGTTGTAGAAAAAAAGTTCCATAAGATCCATAATGAAAAGCGACCAAACAACTCATTAGAAAAATTCATATGGAACAATTACATTTTATCACAAAATTACTAGACATTAAAGACCCTAATATCCAAATTATAGATATCATCAATAGGGATTCCCACAAAGAAATCATTGCTAAACTGGATTATGAGGCTCCACTTTGCCCTAACTGTGGAATCCAAATGAAGAAATATGACTTTCAAAAACCGTCTAAGATTCCTTACCTTGAAACGACTGGTATGTCTACTAGAAATCTACTTAAAAAGCGTCGTTTCAAGTGCTATCAGTGCTTGAAAATGATGGTCGCTGAGACTCCTCTAGTAAAGAAAAATCATCAAATTTCTCGTGTCGTAAACCCAAAGAAGCTCTTGTAGTCTAGCAGTTGGTCTGCTTGACTGATGGCTCGCTCAGGTTGCTGGGTAAAGGGTTTGTTCCCGAAAAACTCCAACCATGGTTTACGAACCTCGTCTTTGCTGGTTTCTCTGTATTTTTTTTAATCTTATTTACAATGGTCTTTCAATAGTTCTTCAAACTCAGCGACCGTCATGCCTAATTGCTGGCTGGCAACCTCAGCGGTTAAAAGATGCTGGCGAACGAGATTTACTAATCCTTTTTTCAGTCCTTTTTCTTCAGCTTGTTCCAAGGAATAGTCCTGTGCTAACAAGGCTTGTTCTTCTCTCATACGTAGTTGACTAAACATTTTCCTGTCCTCCTCAGACCAGCTCTTATAGTCCAGCAGTTGATCTGCCTGGCTGATGGCTCGCTCGGGTTGTTGAGTAAAGGGTTTATTCCCGAAAAACTCCAACCACGGTTTGCGAACCTTATCTTTGCTGGTTTCTCTGTATTTTTTTAGTTCCAAGAATGCCATCTTGACTAGATGGTTTTCCTGTCCATTGTTTGCAAGTGTTAAAACCTCACCTGTCGTATCCTCGCGCATACTAAAACTATGAAAAGCCAAATCATCTGAGAAATAATTGCTGTCCACAATTGCGATAGCATAAACGGGTGCGATGTGTTTGTAGCTCTGGTGAGTATTTCCTTCTTGCTGGCGAATTTTTTCTAGATTTTGATTGACCTGACTGCACAAGTAAGCCCACAGGCGATTGATGAAAAAATTCTGATGATGCACCTGAATCTCAATGATAACTTGGGTGCCATTGTCCAACTCCGCTAAGACGTCTATACTGGTATAGAAATCTTGCGCTGAATAAGGCATGGAAGGCAAGACGTGAATGTTACTTCCCTCTAAAATAGTCACATTTTTGGCTGGTAAATCCAGCATATCACGAATAAATTGACAAGTGATTTCTGGATTGCTAAAGATTTTCTTAGCAACTAAGTCATTGGTTGGGCTGATGCCCGGATGACGTACTGTCATACTTTCTCTCCTTTCATTATAGCACATTTTTAAATCTAGGTTTATTAGATTCTCTGGCTCTATCTATTTATTCGGAAAAAGGATGAAAAATACTCGGTCTGGCTCTTCCCAATGGTATTTTTTGGTGCTTTCCTTTATAATGGGTGTATGGATAAGAAAAAATTATTATTGATTGATGGATCTTCTGTTGCTTTTCGGGCGTTTTTTGCGCTCTATCAGCAGTTGGACCGTTTTAAGAATGCGGCTGGTTTGCATACCAATGCGATTTATGGCTTTCAGTTGATGTTGAGCCATTTGTTGGAGCGGGTTAAGCCGAGTCATATTTTGGTGGCTTTTGATGCGGGAAAGACGACCTTCCGGACAGAGATGTATGCGGACTATAAGGGTGGTCGGGCTAAGACTCCTGATGAGTTTCGTGAGCAATTTCCATTCATTCGTGAGTTGTTGGACCATATGGGGATTCGTCACTATGAGTTGGCTCAGTATGAGGCAGATGATATCATTGGGACACTGGATAAGCTAGCAGAGCAGGATGGTTTTGATATTACCATTGTCAGTGGGGACAAGGACTTGATTCAGCTGACGGATGAGCATACGGTGGTTGAGATTTCCAAGAAAGGTGTGGCTGAGTTTGAGGCCTTTACACCAGAATATCTTATGGAAAAGATGGGCATTACACCGACGCAGTTTATCGATCTCAAGGCGCTCATGGGTGATAAGTCGGATAATATCCCTGGGGTGACCAAAATCGGTGAAAAGACGGGCATCAAGCTCTTGCTGGAGCATGGCTCACTCGAGGGGATTTATGAAAATATCGATGGGATGAAGGCTTCTAAGATGAAGGAAAATCTCATCAATGATAAGGAACAGGCCTTTTTGTCTAAAACACTGGCTACCATTGATATCAAGGCACCGATTGAGATTGGTTTGGAGGATTTAGTCTATAGTGGTCCAGATGTGGAAAATCTTGGGAAATTTTACGATGAGATGGGTTTCAAACAGCTCAAGCAGGCTTTAAATGTGTCGTCAACTGATGTCGCTGAGAGTTTGGGCTTTACTATCGTTGACCAAATTAGCCAAGATATGCTGAGTGAAGAGTCTATCTTCCACTTTGAGCTTTTTGGTGAGAATTACCATACGGATGATTTGGTTGGATTTGCCTGGTCTTGTGGGGAAAAGCTCTATGCTACAGACAAGCTTGAGCTGTTGCAAGACCCGATTTGCAAGGACTTTTTAGAAAAAACACCTCTGAGAGTTTATGACTTTAAGAAGGCTAAAGTTCTCTTGCATCGTTTTGGTGTGGATTTGCAGGCGCCTGCTTTTGATAGCCGTTTGGCTAAATACCTCCTTTCGACTGTGGAGGACAATGAAATTGCGACCATCGCTAGTCTTTATGGTCAGACTTATTTGGTTGATGATGAAACTTTCTACGGTAAGGGTGTCAAGAGAGCCATTCCTGAACGCGAGAAATTCTTGGAACACTTGGCTCGTAAGATTGCAGTTTTGATCGAAACAAAGCCTATTTTGCTTGAAAAACTCAGCGAAAATGGGCAATTAGAGCTTCTTTATGATATGGAGCAACCTCTGGCTTTTGTCCTTGCCAAGATGGAAATTGCTGGGATTACGGTCAAGAAAGAGACCTTGCTTGAGATGCAGGCTGAAAATGAGCTTGTTATTGAAAAACTGACTCAGGAGATTTACGAACTGGCTGGTGAGGAGTTTAATATTAACTCGCCTAAGCAGTTGGGCGTGCTTCTCTTTGAAAAATTGGGGCTACCTCTAGAATACACTAAGAAAACCAAGACTGGATACTCGACAGCCGTGGATGTCTTGGAGCGTCTGGCTCCTATTGCGCCAATTGTTAAGAAAATCCTTGACTACCGTCAGATTGCTAAGATTCAATCCACTTATGTGATTGGCTTGCAGGACTGGATTTTGGCTGATGGCAAGATTCATACTCGCTATGTGCAGGATTTGACCCAGACTGGGCGTCTGTCTAGTGTGGATCCAAACTTGCAAAATATTCCTGTTCGTTTGGAGCAAGGCCGTCTCATTCGTAAGGCTTTTGTGCCTGAGTGGGAGGATAGTGTGTTGCTCAGCTCGGACTATTCACAGATTGAATTGCGCGTTTTGGCGCATATTTCTAAGGATGAGCATCTGATTAAGGCCTTTCAAGAGGGAGCAGATATCCATACCTCGACGGCCATGCGGGTCTTTGGAATTGAACGCCCTGAGGATGTGACTCCAAACGACCGTCGCAATGCCAAAGCAGTTAACTTTGGAGTAGTTTACGGGATTTCAGATTTTGGCTTGTCTAATAATCTGGGCATCAGCCGTAAGGAGGCCAAGGCCTACATTGATACCTACTTTGAACGCTTCCCAGGTATTAAAAATTACATGGATGAAGTGGTGCGTGAGGCGCGTGATAAGGGCTATGTAGAGACCCTCTTCAAGCGTCGTCGTGAGTTGCCAGATATCAATTCGCGTAACTTTAACATTCGTGGTTTTGCGGAGCGAACTGCCATCAACTCGCCTATCCAGGGTTCGGCGGCAGATATTCTCAAGATTGCCATGATTCAGCTGGATAAAGCCTTGGTTGCAGGTGGTTATCAGACTAAGATGCTGTTACAAGTGCACGATGAAATCGTCCTTGAAGTTCCTAAGTCTGAATTGGTAGAGATGAAAAAATTGGTGAAACAAACCATGGAAGAAGCCATTCAACTCAGTGTTCCCCTTATCGCAGATGAGAATGAAGGGGCAACCTGGTACGAGGCTAAATAAAAAGGGGGCTAGTCCTCCTTTTTTGTAGTAGAATTATGCAAGCCTTTTCAAAATATGCTATACTGATGAAAAAGGAGGATTTCTATGAGTCAAGAATTTATCAATCCAAGTGATGGCGTGATTCGTCAGTATCTAGCAACTAGTAAAACCCTTGCTGTGGTGGGATTGTCTGACCGCGAGGAAACAACCAGTAATCGAGTGACCAAGGAAATGCAGGCTCGGGGTTATAAAATTATCCCAGTCAATCCTAAGGCGGCAGGTGGCGAAATCTTGGGTGAAAAGGTTTATGCCAGCCTAGCTGAGATTCCTTTTCCTGTAGATATTGTCAATGTTTACCGTCGCAGCGAGTTTCTGCCAGATGTGGCGCGTGATTTTCTCAAGGCTGATGCTAAAATTTTTTGGGCACAGCTAGGACTTGAAAGTCTAGAAGCGGAAGAAATCTTGCGTGCTGGAGGATGCGATGACATCGTGATGAATCGTTGCATCAAGAGAGAACATACTCGCTTGATTGAGGAAGCATAAGAAAAAGGTAGCTGGTGGGCTACCTTTTGTGTTAGAAAATGCCGATAAGGGTCTGCATACCGAGACTGGTGAGAATGATGGCTATCCAGCAAATGGCTCCGAGGACAATGGATTTTCCGCTGGATTTGATCATAGCCACCAGATTTGTTTTGAGACCGATAGCACTCATGGCCATGATAATGAGGAATTTGGAGAGTTGTTTGAGAGGAGTAAAGAAGCTACTGGACACACCGAGAGAGGTCAGTAGGGTGGTTAGGAGAGATGCAAGGATGAAGTAGAGGATAAAAAGTGGGAAGACTTTTTTCAGTTGCAATCCTTGCTTATTTTCTTGTTGGCGACTTTGCCAGTAGGAGAGAAAGAGAGTGATGGGGATGATAGCCAGGGTTCGTGTGAGTTTGACAATGGTTGCGGATTCGAGGGTATTGGTCTGGTAGAGACTGTCCCAGGCGCTGGCGGTAGCCGTTACAGAGGAAGTGTCATTGACTGCAGTCCCTGCAAAGAGGGCGAAGCCGTCATTGGATAGATGAAGCCAGGTTCCTAGAGTCGGAAAGATGAGTGCAGCCAAGACATTGAAGAAAAAGATAACAGAAATGGCTTGGGCTACTTCCTTTTCCTTAGCATGGATAACGGGCGCTGTCGCAGCAATGGCAGAGCCACCGCAGATAGAAGAACCAACTCCAATCAAGGTAGCCAGTTTTGTGTCCAGTGAAAAGAAGCGTTGGAAGAGGTAGGCAACAATCAAAGCTATTGAAATGGTAGACAGGATGACAGGGAGCGAAGTTTGTCCAACTGCAAAGACTTGCGAGATATTGAGACCAAAACCAAGCAAGATAACAGCATATTGGAGCAATTTTTTTGAACTAAAGGTCAATCCCGCATCCAGTTGTTTATAGGATGAGAGCCAGGGGTGGAGGAGCATTCCAGCAAAAATTGCAAAGACAGGTGCACCCACGACGGGGAAGAATCCTCCTAAGTACCAAGATAGGATAGAAATGAGAAGGCAGGCCAAGATGCCTGCTCCATTTTTTGATAGAAATGACATAAAAACCTCCAAATAGAATCTGTTACCATTATAGACCTGTAAACAGGAAAAGTAAAATAGAAAGTGGAGCTAACAATTATTTGACAAGTAGTGCTAATTATGTGATAATAATCTTACAAGAACTGTAACGAAGTCTTGGCAAAAACAAAAATACCAGAGCTCCACCTCTGGTATTTCTTTTTGTCTAGTTACATTAAAACTAAACTCAGGTTGTATTTTTTTTGTCGCGCTTATCTAACCACTTTCTGACTATCCACTCAGAAATGACATTACCGGTAATAGTAATCAGTAATGGTGCTAGAATAGTTGTAACGAAGATTATCAAAACCTCAATACTCGTCGAAAATCTCATGATACGTTGTCATCTTCGGCTTACCTAACTTTAGTTATGCTTTCACCTCGATTCCTAGTCTCATGAGATTTTCATTGAGTATTCTAAAAACATAGTGTTGTAATCAATTTAAATTAACACACTTCAATTTGTTATGCTAGCGTTATTCTATCATGTATTTTTGCGGTCGGTGGGCTTTTGTAGTATAATAGAGATACGTTTTGACAGTAGGAGGTATCTATGGATTTAACTAAGCGCTTTAATAAACAGTTAGATAAGATTCAAGTTTCGTTGATTCGTCAGTTTGACCAGGCTATTTCGGAGATTCCTGGGGTCTTGCGTTTGACCTTGGGGGAACCTGATTTTACAACGCCAGATCATATCAAGGAGGCGGCCAAGCGGGCGATTGACCAGAACCAATCCTACTATACAGGGATGAGTGGTCTGCTGACCTTACGTCAGGCGGCCAGTGATTTTGTTAAGGAAAAATACCAACTGGACTATGCTCCTGAAAATGAAATCTTGGTTACAATTGGGGCGACAGAGGCTTTATCTGCTACTTTGACAGCTATTTTAGAAGAGGGAGACAAGGTACTTTTGCCAGCACCTGCTTATCCAGGCTATGAACCGATTGTCAATCTAGTTGGGGCAGAGGTTGTCGAGATTGACACGACTGAAAATGGATTTGTCTTGACTCCTGAGATGTTAGAAAAGGCTATTTTGGAGCAAGGTGACAAGCTCAAGGCGGTTATTCTCAACTATCCAGCCAATCCGACAGGGATTACCTATAGTCGGGAGCAGTTGGAAGCCTTGGCAGCTGTTTTACGCAAGTATGAAATTTTCGTTGTCTGTGATGAGGTTTACTCAGAATTGACCTATACAGGCGAAGCCCATGTGTCTCTGGGAACCATGTTGAGAGATCAGGCTATTATTATCAATGGTCTATCTAAATCGCATGCCATGACAGGTTGGCGTTTGGGTCTGATTTTTGCTCCTGCAGCCTTTACAGCTCAGTTGATTAAGAGTCACCAGTACTTGGTTACTGCCGCAAATACTATGGCTCAACATGCTGCGGTGGAGGCCTTGACGGCTGGTAAAAATGATGCGGAGCCTATGAAAAAGGAATACATCCAGCGTCGGGACTATATTATCGAGAAAATGACTGCTCTTGGTTTTGAGATTATTAAACCAGACGGTGCCTTCTATATCTTTGCTAAGATTCCAGCGGGCTACAATCAAGACTCCTTTGCCTTTCTAAAGGATTTTGCTCAGAAGAAGGCCGTTGCCTTTATCCCTGGTGCTGCCTTTGGGCGTTACGGAGAAGGCTATGTGCGTCTGTCTTATGCAGCGAGTATGGAGACTATCAAAGAAGCCATGAAACGACTTGAGGAGTATATGAGAGAAGCATGATTCAGTCTATCACGAGTCAAGGCTTGGTGCTCTACAATCGTAACTTTCGTGAGGATGACAAGCTAGTCAAGATTTTTACAGAACAGGCTGGCAAGCGGATGTTTTTCGTCAAACACGCTGGTCAGTCTAAGCTGGCCCCTGTTATTCAGCCCTTGGTGCTGGCACGATTTCTCTTGCGAATCAATGATGATGGGCTTAGTTACATTGAGGACTATCATGAGGTGATGACTTTTCCCAAGATTAATAGCGATCTCTTTGTCATGGCCTATGCGACCTACGTGGCAGCTCTTGCCGATGCTAGTTTGCAGGACAATCAGCAGGATGCTCCCTTGTTTGCTTTTTTGCAAAAGACTTTGGAATTGATGGAAGCGGGCTTGGATTATCAGGTTTTGACTAATATTTTTGAAATTCAAATCTTGACCCGATTTGGTATTAGTCTCAATTTTAATGAGTGTGTCTTTTGTCATCGGGTCGGTCAGGCTTTTGACTTTTCTTTCAAATATGGAGCCTGCCTCTGTCCAAATCATTATCATGAAGATGAGAGACGTTGCCATCTCAATCCCAATATCCCCTATCTGCTCAATCAATTTCAAGCTATTGATTTTGAGACATTGGAGACCATTTCGCTCAAGCCTGAAATCAAGCAAGAACTACGCCAATTTATGGATCAACTCTACGAAGAGTACGTTGGGATTCACCTAAAATCAAAGAAATTTATTGATTCCCTAGCAGACTGGGGACAATTACTAAAAGAGGAAAAGAAATGAAAAAAATCGCAGTAGATGCCATGGGGGGCGATTACGCACCTCAGGCCATCGTTGAGGGTGTCAATCAAGCCCTAGCTGACTTTTCAGATATCGAGGTTCAACTCTACGGAGATGAAGCTAAAATCAAGCAATATCTGACAGCGACAGAGCGCGTCAGCATTATCCATACGGATGAGAAGATTGATTCAGACGATGAACCTACGAGAGCTATTCGGAAGAAGAAAAATGCCAGTATGGTCTTGGCGGCCAAGGCTGTCAAAGAGGGAGAAGCAGACGCTGTTCTCTCAGCTGGGAATACAGGTGCTTTACTAGCAGCAGGATTTTTCATCGTGGGTCGTATCAAGAACATCGATCGTCCTGGGCTTATGTCGACTTTGCCGACTGTAGATGGGAAGGGGTTTGACATGCTGGACCTCGGTGCTAATGCGGAAAATACAGCCCAGCACCTCCATCAATACGCGGTTCTAGGTTCTTTCTATGCTAAAAATGTCCGTGGCATTGCGCAACCACGTGTTGGCTTACTTAACAATGGAACAGAGAGTAGCAAGGGTGACCCGCTTCGCAAGGAAACCTATGAATTATTAGCGGCTGATGAAAGTTTGAATTTTATCGGAAATGTGGAAGCGCGTGATTTGATGAATGGCGTTGCAGATGTTGTTGTGGCAGATGGTTTCACGGGAAACGCTGTGCTCAAATCCATCGAAGGGACAGCCATGGGAATCATGGGCTTGCTCAAGACAGCTATTACAGATGGTGGTCTTCGAGCGAAACTAGGCGCACTCCTTCTCAAGGATAGCCTTAGAGGTTTGAAAAAACAGCTCAACTACTCAGATGTTGGTGGAGCAGTCTTGTTTGGTGTCAAGGCACCGGTTGTCAAGACTCATGGCTCAAGCGATGCCAAGGCTGTGTATAGTACAATCCGCCAGATTCGTACCATGCTAGAAACAGACGTAGTTGCCCAGACTGCGCGCGAATTTTCAGGAGAATAAAAGAGATGACAGAAAAAGAAATTTTTGACCGTATTGTGACCATTATCCAAGAGCGACAGGGAGAGGACTTTGTCGTGACAGAATCCTTGAGTCTGAAAGACGATTTGGATGCGGACTCAGTTGACTTGATGGAGTTTATCTTGACACTGGAAGATGAATTTAATATCGAAATCAGCGATGAGGAAATTGACCAACTGCAAAGTGTAGGAGATGTGGTTAAAATCATTCAAGCAAAATAGAAATCGAAGTTCCAAGGCACTTGCTTTGGAATTTTTCTTTGGTTCAAATGACCGTTTAGGAACAGATTTAGTCTTTCTAGGGACAGGAGAAATCTGAGGACAAATAAGGGATATAATGAAATCATAAAAATCAATCTCCAAAAGGAGAAAAAAGAAAGGATTTTTATGATGAAAAAATATCTTTATTCTAGTTTATTAGTTCTTGCAGGAGGCGTTCTCCTAGCAAATACTACTGTGGCCTACGCTGATTCCCCATCAGCAAGTGAGAAAGAAGCGATTGCTCAATTAGTTAATCAAGGCAAGATAAAAGCTGAAGAAGCTGATCAAGTAAAATTGATTGGTTTTGAAGATAAAGAAACCCAAGCAGAGGGAAATCAAGAGAAGAAAGCTTTCAATCAATATCGTGATCCGAAAGGCACATGGATGCAAACCAATGGTAAATGGTGGTTTAAATACGGTTCAGGTGGGTATGCTAAAAATTGGGAACAATTAGATGGCAAGTGGTACTATTTTGATGACCAAGGATGGATGAAAGAAAATACTTGGATTCAACCTGATGGTAATTATTACTACTTATCTGCTAGTGGTGCTATGGTCACTGGTTATCAACGTGTGAATGGTACACCATACTTCTTTAGAGACAGTGGTGTATGGGTAGAAAATCGTGGACAGGCACTTGGTGAATATGCCGAGACATTTGTAGGGAAAATTCCATATGTTTGGGGTGGAGCAGATTTGAATAGTGGCGTAGATTGCTCAGGATTTACGATGGCTATTCATGCTAAGTTTGATATTAGTATTCCTAGAGTGACCTATGGTCAAGCAACAGGAGGAAGCTATGTAAGTAATGGTTCTCAACAAGCTGGAGATTTAATTTTGTATAATAGTGAAGAGACAAATGACCATGTAGGTATTTATGTTGGTGGTGGAAAGGTAGTTCATGCTCCATATCCAGGTCAATATGTTTCTTATATGGATCAATACGGTATTACTCAAAATACAATTCGTAGATATTGGTAATATTGTCTAATTTTTCACAATATTATTGACTTTGATTATGAAAAGTATTAGAATATAGCTAAATAAAGAGGGGAAACCCTCCTGTAGCTATTCAATAAAGGAGGAAATGGCTATGAAAAAATCTAAACTTCTCACACTTGGTTTGCTTGCAGGCGCTGGTTTCATTTTGACAATCAATCAAGCACAGGCTGCAGATACTTGGGTTAAAAATGGTTCTGACTGGAATCTTTCTCAAGATGGCAGTCTCGCTAAGGATAAATGGGTACAAAATGCTGGCTCTTGGTACCACTTTGACGGTTCTGGTAAAATGCAGACAGGCTGGCTCAAAGACGGAAATACATGGTATTCGCTCGCAGATAGTGGGGCTATGCGTACTGGCTGGTACAAGGAAGGCAATACATGGTACTCACTAGCAGATAGTGGGGTTATGCGCACTGGTTGGTACAAAGAAGGATCTACATGGTATTACCTTAAAGGCAGTGGCGCTATGGCAACAGGATGGGTGACTCCAAATGGTAAATGGTCTTACTTTGAAAAATCAGGTGCTATGGTAGCAGATAGAGCTGTCCCAGCCAGTGATGGGGAAAGTTATGTCATTGGTAAGGATGGCTATCTAGCAAATAGAAAAGATGCTGGATACAATATTCATGATATTGTCAAACTTGGAGATGGGCAAGAATATTTGCTAAATGCTAAAGGTGACGATGTTATTATTGAAAAAAATGCTTGGTATATCAGACCAGAGTTTAAGAAGTTTTCTAATAAATATGGAGATGAGGTTTCAAATACTACCTTAGCTCTGGTAGATAATAAAGACGAAGGACAAGAAATTGATCCTAAGGCAGTTGTACAGAACTTCCAAAACTTACCAAATCGCTACTACTTTGATGAAAATGGACATCGTGTGGTTAATATCCCCGCAATGACCACCTATTCAGAGATTAAAAAAGTTGGCAATGATGTCTATTTAGAAAATCCAGGTGCACGACTTCGTCTTGGAGCTACCAGTTTCACAATCAATAACAATAAACTATACTATTTAGAAAATGAGCAAGGTAAGCTCAAAACAGGTTACTTTGTATTAATTGATGATGGAGCAACCACTACACACCATCATATCCTAGCCTATGCGGGTCAATCTGGTGAAATTCTTAAGATGAAACGCTTGCCATCAGGAGTTTCAGATTATCTTGATAAAGAAATTGATGGTTTATATGGTGAAAAAATTAAAATTGAATCTCCACACTCAAACGAATATTATAAAGTGGTTGTGGTTAAATAAAAATAATATCTTCACAACTAATTATTAACACTCTAACCAATATACCATTTTCAGGAGGCTTTAGATTTCTTGTATTTTAAAAGGAAACTAAAGCCTTTTGTGGATTTATAAGGGGTTAGAGAGGATATAAAAGTATGAAAAGGAGTCTGTCATGGAAATGAAAAATACATTTGTAGAATTAGAACAATTTGAAGAGTTAACCCCAGAGGTATTGGAGGAAGTGAATGGTGGAGGGATTTTTGAAGATATTTACCATTGGCTACATCTACTCCCAGATCCAAGATAGTATTTTGATTAAAATGTGTTAACTAAACAGATTTATGATTATATTACTTGAATTTTTAGTGTTTATATTGATTTTAATCAATATTTTAGCTCCTCCGATTTATCTAGGTAGTCAACTCTCTAAAGCATTTTATGACAAACGCTCTATATTTCTTTGGGTAGTTTTTCATCTATTTGCTACCTTCGTTTTTCCGAGTTTCTTGCATGTTGCCAATTTATTATTCTTTTATATAATATTTTGGATTGTGTTAAAGAAAAAGAAGAAGGAAGCTCTCTTTCTTGCCCTTTATCTATTTATGTTTTATCAAAGTATTCGATATTTGGTTTTGACATTTATAATACGATTGATATTTGACTACTCTGAACTATCTGATTTCTTGCATAGTGGATTTGATTCTGTATTTAGTTTGATTTCGTTGTTTTTGTCTGTTGTCATTTTAAGACGATGGGGAATTGATTTCAATATATTATTTTTAGATAAATTTCAATCGTTAGTGACGAAAAGTATGTGGATCTTATCCTTATTGTTTGGTTTCAGACTGTTTTCATCCATCATGTCTGGAGGATGTAATCCTTTCTACGTTCGATTTGATACGACCATTTCTCTCCTGATTTTCATCCTATTTTTCTCTTGGCTCTTTTACATTAAGCATTTGGAGCAGGTTTATCGTGATGAGCAGACCATTCAGAGACAAGAAGATGAAAATCGTTCCTTGCAAGGGATGGTGGATAAGCTGGGTCATCTCTATGATGAAGTTCGAGGTTTCCGTCATGATTTTGCAGGGATTGTCGCTAGCATGGAGCCTGCCATAGCGAATCAAGACATGGCCGAGGTGTCTACCATTTATCAAGATGTCTTTCTAAAGACAAATGAAAAGCTGAGAAAGGCGGACTACACAGCCTTTAATCTTCACAATATCCATGATATAGCCATTCGTAATACCTTGGCAAAAGCCATGATTGTGGCAGATAATCAGGGAATTCATTTTAGTTTGGAGACGGTGGGGGTCGTCGAAGAGCTGGCATTGCCGATGTTGGAGGCTATCCGTATCCTCTCTATCCTCACGACAAATGCTTTAGAAGCAGCGAATGAGGCGGAAAATCCGCAGATTCGAGTTGCTTTGTTGGCAGGTGATAGGAGTGTTCGTTTTATCATTGAAAACACTCGTAAGAAAGAAGAACTGAATCCCAGCATTCTCAGTCAAAAGGGTTACTCTACCAAGGGCAAGCACAGTGGACTGGGCTTAGCGACCTTGGAGGATATGGTTTTTCATTATGATTTGAACTTAGATACCCAACTGGGAGAGACGACCTTTAGACAAGATTTAGAATTGCCATTTAAGGATGAGGAACGAGGAGGAGAGGAATGAGAATTTTAGTTTTGGAAGACGATAGAGTCCAGCAGGGACGGATAGAGCAGACTTTACTAGATATCGGTCGCTCTCGTAATTTAAGATTGGAAATTGATATTGCCAAAAACTATGGAGACGTTGAAAAGTATTCCCAGTATTTTGACCATTACCAGCTCTATTTATTGGATTTAGAGATTGATGGAGAGCGTGAACGGGGCTTTCAGGTTGCTCAACATGTTCGGGAGCGGGATCCTTTTACAAGCATTGTCTTTGTGTCCACGCACTCGGAGGCCTTGCCTCTAGCTTTTCGCTACCACTTGTCTGCCTTGGATTTTATTTCCAAGGATCAGCCTGAGGAGGATTACCGTCATCAGCTGGAGCGCTGTCTGGACTATGTACTGGCAGTGGATAAGAGAGAAAATATGCGTCTATTCACCTATAGTTTTGAGGGAAGACGGGGCTTTACTTTGCCCTACCATGAGATTTTAGCCTTTGAAACTTCAGTGGAATCCCATCGTATCAAGGTCTATTATGCCAATCATTCTATCAAGACCATTTACGGCAGTCTCAAGGATATCGCTGCTAAGGCTGAAAAAGATTACTTTGTCTATGCCAATCGCAATACGTTGGTCAGTTTACAGGCTATTGAGGAGATGACTGCCACAGAAGTGACCTTGTTAGAAGGCTTGCACTTCCCCGTATCACGAACAGCCAGAAGAACCCTTAAAAAACATCTCAATGTCTAATATCTGTTAGATTTGAATGAATTTATCAATAAGAATGTCGGAAAATTTTCTGATATTCTTATTTTTTTGACTTCTTTTTCGAATAGATAAGTAAGAGGAAACAGAAAGGAGCCTAGTTCATGTATCTACCAATTTTTTATCCGTGGTTTACTAAATTATTTTTCAAATAAATTTAATTTAATTTAGTTGTTCATTTTCGGATTGTTTTTCGAATAGATAAGTGAGAGGGAAAAAAGAAAGGAATAAAATAATGAAAGAACATTATTATGGATTTGTTGAGCTGACTTCGGAAGAATTGACCGATATTCAAGGTGGAGAAAATTGGACGAAGACACTTGCAGATTGGTACGTTGGATTTCGTAGAGGTTTAGGTTTTTAGGGGATAAGCGATGAATGAAATGAATGATAAGTGTACTATTGAAGTATTAAAGGAAAGCGACTTAGCCTTGCTGGTGGGTGGTAGCAAGGAAAGTTATCAACGGGGTTTAATTACAGGTCTATTGTTACGTCGTGCATTATTTGGATTCTAAGATAATATTTAGAGAGTAAAGGTTATCTATAACAACGAATAGAATATATGAAAAAGGAAAGACAAAAAACTACCTTTTTCAATTGTTAATAATCAAAAAAGGAGAATAAGATGGAAAAATTTAAAAATATGGAAGATCGTTTTCATGTAATGAGTCATGAGGAAATGGCCGATGTAGAAGGAGGTTTGCTAATTGGTCTGGTAGTAGTTGGAGGAGTCGCAATTGCAGGAACGTTTTTATTGGGTGCGGTAGATGGTGCTTCAGGAGCACATGCTAAGCGTCGTGGACGTTAACAGGGAAGGAAGAGCGCTGATGGAACGCATGATAGAAAGTTGGATTACTAGGGTAGAGACCTTTTACAGTTTGCAGTCAATTCCTGTAAAAGTATTGATTTTCATAGTTGGAGTAGTTGGGGTTTATGCTTTAGGGACATTACTTTTAGGACCGGTTTATTGGGCGGGACAGAAGTTTGGCGAAATGGTTTACAATTATTTATTTTAATAAAAAATTATAGATAAAGAGGAACAAATACAATGAATATGATAAAAATTGAAGAAAGATTTACAAGTCTCACAGAAAAAGATTTAGCAACAGTAGAGGGCGGTCGAGTGTCATGGAGAGGTAATATTAACATCGATGTCCATAAAGTGATTGATAGTACGGGAAGATTTTTCGGTGGTATCTATAATGCTGGTAGAGCATTTGGGCGAAATGTTTACAATGCATTTTATTAATATAGTTTATTAAAATTGACATCATATATTATATTTTTGAATTCTTTTTCGAATAGACCATAATCTGATTGTAGTCAGAGAGGCATTTCTATGTTTTTAAAAAAAGAAGTGATATTATTAGGGGTATTGTTATCGCTACGTATTATTTTTACTATCGTTCAAATTTTAATTGACTATAAAATATTATCAGGACAGTATAGTGTAAATTTTATGGATATTTCAGAAGTATTTACTTATCCAATACTCATTTTAATCATTTACATAGCAATAAAATATAATACAAAGGAGTAATGACGAACATGAATCAAAAGGATTTGGTGCATGTGAATGGCAGCGTTTTTCCGCCATTCTTGTCAGGTAAATAGGAGTCTAACATGAAAACATTTTTATTAGGTTTTGCTGAGGGGTATTTTATCGTATCGCTCATAATCTACATCGCAACGTATTTGATTTTGAGAAATCCAACCAATACCCTATTTTATCCAGAAATTTACCCTGTTTTATTTGGGCTCTTTTATCTAGGATATAAGGCCAATAAAAAGCAAGTAGAGTGAGCAGTTAAGAATGACTTGTTAGTCTTCGCTGAAAATGGTTAGAGTAGAATCTAAGAATGCACCACATTGGAGTTTAATATGAAATTCGTTAAATCAGTATTGAAAGTTTTGCCTGAAATCATGGTATTACTTAGTTCAATGTCTTATATCATCATCAGATTAGTGGCTGACATAAATAAAGTATCTTTACCTACTTGGTTTGATAATTTTAATATACCCACGGTTGCATTATTTATGATGGTCTTCATTCTTTTATACAGAAGTAAAGAAAAAAAGAATAGATAGATTTGAAGCGGTAGACGCTCTATAGGGAATAGGTGTCTTATAGTAACGAATCAAAAAAAAGGAGTAACTATGAATCGTAATTTAGAACGGTGTTATCTATTCTGACTGTGAATAGATCATACCAGAGGCGGCTTAGAAATAGCAGGGACATTAGAAATTAAAGTAATAAATAGGATGTCGTAAATGTTGCTATCAATGATTTATTTGTTCCAAGCTTGCCTAGGGTGTCAGTAAAAAATCAATTTCCTTTCATACCATATTTTTAGTAGGCATGACATTTGTTCTGCCTATTTTTTATCCCAAAAGTGCAGTTGAGGTGTTTATTTATATCGTTTGGAGTTTATTTGTATTGTTGTTCGTGCTTTTTTGATAAAATAGGTATAGAAATTAGGAAAGTTGAAGAAAAGGAATGAAGAAGGTTTTAAAATATTTTTTAGTATTTGTTTTTCTATTTTTGATGAATATTTTCATCTTTAAGATACTAGCAACTCTGGGATTTCAGCTGACAATGAGTGAAAAGAGTTATATTGTACCACCGGTGTTTTCTATTATCGTTTTATATATGATTGACAAAAGAATTAGGAAGAAAAAGAAATAAATATATATTTTAGGCAGGACGTTTGTTCTACCTATTTTTTATCCCAAAAGTGCAGTTGGGAGGGAGATAGGCGCATTTGGGGAGGAAGTCCAGTTTTTGTTTGGTGATTGGGGTAAGATAGTTATTATCAGATGAGTTTAGGAAAAGGAGATGAATATGAAATTTGGGAAACGCCATTATCGTCCGCAGGTGGATCAGATGGACTGCGGTGTAGCTTCATTAGCCATGGTTTTTGGCTACTATGGTAGTTACTATTCTTTGGCTCACTTGCGAGAATTAGCCAAGACGACCAAGGATGGGACGACGGCTTTGGGCTTGGTCAAGGTAGCAGAGGAGATTGGCTTTGAGACGCGAGCGATCAAGGCGGATATGACACTCTTTGACTTGCCAGATTTGACCTTTCCTTTTGTTGCTCATGTACTTAAGGAAGGGAAATTGCTCCACTACTATGTGGTGACTGGGCAGGACAAGGACAGCATTCATATTGCCGATCCAGATCCTGGGGTGAAATTGACAAAACTGCCACGTGAGCGTTTTGCGGAAGAATGGACAGGAGTGACTCTTTTTATGGCACCTAGTCCAGACTACAAGCCTCATAAGGATCAAAAGAATGGTCTGCTCTCTTTTATTCCTATATTAGTGAAGCAGCGTGGCTTGATTGCTAATATCGTTTTGGCAACACTCTTGGCCACCTTGATTAACATTGTGGGTTCTTATTATCTGCAGTCTATCATTGATACCTATGTGCCAGATCAGATGCGTTCGACACTGGGGATTATTTCTATTGGGCTGGTCATTGTCTACATCCTTCAGCAGGTCTTGTCTTACGCTCAGGAGTATCTCTTGCTTGTTTTGGGGCAACGCTTGTCGATTGATGTGATTTTGTCCTACATCAAGCATGTTTTTCACCTGCCTATGTCCTTTTTTGCGACGCGCAGGACAGGGGAAATCGTTTCTCGTTTTACAGATGCTAACAGTATCATTGATGCGCTGGCTTCGACCATTCTTTCGATTTTCCTAGATGTGTCAACGGTTGTCATTATTTCCCTTGTTTTATTTTCACAAAATACCAATCTCTTTTTCATAACCTTATTGGCACTTCCTATCTATACAGTGATTATCTTTGCCTTTATGAAGCCGTTTGAAAAGATGAATCGGGATACCATGGAAGCCAATGCGGTTCTGTCTTCTTCTATCATTGAGGACATCAACGGTATTGAGACTATCAAGTCTTTGACCAGTGAAAGTCAGCGTTACCAAAAGATTGACAAGGAATTTGTGGATTATCTGAAAAAATCCTTTACCTATAGTCGGGCAGAGAGTCAGCAAAAGGCTCTGAAAAAAGTTGCCCATCTCTTACTCAATGTCGGCATTCTCTGGATGGGAGCTGTTCTGGTCATGGATGGCAAGATGAGTTTGGGGCAGTTGATTACCTATAATACCTTGCTGGTTTACTTTACAAATCCTTTGGAAAATATCATCAATCTGCAAACCAAGCTTCAGACAGCACAGGTTGCCAATAACCGTCTAAATGAAGTATATCTGGTAGCTTCGGAGTTTGAGGAGAAGAAAACGGTTGAGGATTTGAGCTTGATGAAGGGAGATATGACCTTCAAGCAGGTTTCTTACAAGTATGGCTATGGTCGAGACGTCTTGTTGGATATCAATTTGACCATTCCCCAAGGTTCTAAGGTGGCTTTTGTGGGGATTTCAGGGTCAGGTAAGACGACCTTGGCCAAGATGATGGTTAATTTTTACGACCCAAGTCAAGGGGAGATTAGTCTGGGTGGTGTCAATCTCAATCAGATTGATAAAAAGGCCTTGCGCCAGTATATCAACTATCTGCCTCAACAGCCCTATGTCTTTAACGGAACGATTTTGGACAATCTTCTTTTGGGAGCCAAGGAGGGGACGACACAGGAAGATATCTTACGGGCGGTCGAATTGGCAGAGATTCGGGAGGACATTGAGCGCATGCCACTGAATTACCAGACAGAATTGACTTCGGATGGGGCAGGGATCTCAGGTGGTCAACGTCAGAGAATTGCTCTGGCACGTGCTCTCTTGACAGATGCGCCGGTCTTGATCTTGGATGAGGCGACCAGCAGTTTGGATATTCTGACAGAGAAGCGAATTGTCGATAATCTTATGGCTTTAGATAAGACCTTGATTTTCATCGCTCACCGCTTGACCATTGCTGAGCGGACAGAGAAGGTTGTTGTCTTGGATCAGGGCAAGATTGTTGAAGAAGGAAATCATGCTGATTTGCTTGCACAGGGTGGTTTTTACGCCCATTTGGTCAATAGCTAGAAAGAGGAGAGGATGAAACCAGAATTTTTAGAAAGTGCGGAGTTTTATAATCGTCGTTACCATAATTTTTCCAGTCGGGTGATTGTCCCCATGTTCCTTCTGCTCGTGTTTTTACTTGGCTTTGCAACTTTGGCAGAGAAGGAGATGAGTATGTCTACTAGAGCTACTGTCGAGCCTAGTCGTATCCTTGCAAATATCCAGTCAACTAGCAACAATCGTATTCTTGCCAATCATTTGGAGGAAAATAAGTTGGTCAAGAAGGGGGAGCTTTTGGTTCAATATCAGGAAGGGGCAGAGGGTGTCCAAGCGGAGGCCTATGCTAGTCAGTTGGACATGCTCAAGGATCAAAAAAAGCAATTGGAGTATTTGCAGAAGAGCTTGCAAGAAGGGGAGAACCACTTTCCAGAGGAGGATAAATTTGGCTACCAGGCCACCTTTCGCGACTACATCAGCCAAGCGGCTAGCCTTAGGGCTAGTATATCGCAACAAAATGAGACCATCGCGTCTCAGAATGCAGCAGCTAGCCAAACCCAAGCCGAAATCGGCAACCTCATCAGTCAAACAGAGGCTAAAATTCGCGATTACCAGACAGCTAAGTCAGCTATTGAAACAGGTGCTTCCTTGGCTAGTCAGAATCTAGCCTACTCTCTTTACCAGTCCTATAAGTCTCAGGGCGAGGAAAATCCGCAAGCTAAGGCCCAGGCAGTTGCGCAGGTTGAAGCACAGCTTTCTCAGTTAGAATCCAGTCTTGCTACTTACCGTGTCCAGTATGCAGGTTCAGGCACCCAACAAGCATATGCGTCAGGATTAAGCAGTCAATTGGAATCCTTAAAATCACAACACTTGGCTAAGGTTGGTCAGGAATTGACCCTTCTAGACCAGAAAATCTTGGAGGTGGAGTCAGGTAAGAAGGTTCAGGGAAATCTTTTAGACAAGGGGAAAATTACGGCCAGTGAGGATGGGGTGCTTCATCTTAATCCTGAGACCAGTGATTCTACCATGGTGGCAGAAGGTACTCTGCTAGCCCAACTCTATCCGTCTTTGGAAAAAGAAGGGAAAGCAAAACTCACAGCTTATCTAAGTTCAAAAGATGTAGCAAGGATCAAGGTCGGTGATTCTGTTCGTTATACTACGACTCATGATGCGAAAAATCAAATTTTCCTAGATTCTACTATTACAAGTATTGATGCGACAGCTACCAAGACTGAAACTGGGAATTTCTTTAAAATTGAGGCGGAGACTAATCTAACTTCGGAGCAGGCTGAAAAACTTCGTTATGGGGTGGAAGGTCGTCTGCAGATGATTACGGGCAAGAAAAGTTACCTACGTTATTATTTGGATCAATTTTTGAATAAAGAGTAATGTTCGTATTTTTAGAATCAAATGATTTTGAAACTGTGAGAAAGATTCTTCTTACAGTTTTTTTCTTTACGATTTTTGAAACTTAACTGTTATTTATTCGGTTAAATTCTTGTAATTTTATGTTTTTTGTGGTAGAATGTGCTCAAGTAAAACGAAAGGCGAACTTTAAAATGTCAAAACAATTAATCTATTCGGGAAAAGCTAAAGATATCTATACAACTGAGGATGAAAATCTTATTATTTCAACTTACAAGGATCAGGCGACTGCTTTCAATGGTGTTAAGAAGGAGCAGATTGCGGGCAAAGGAGTGTTGAATAATCAGATTTCATCTTTTATTTTTGAGAAATTAAATGCGGCTGGTGTGGCGACTCACTTTGTGGAGAAACTTTCAGATACAGAACAACTCAATAAAAAGGTTGAGATTATTCCTCTCGAGGTTGTGCTTCGCAACTACACGGCTGGTTCCTTTTCAAAACGTTTTGGTGTAGACGAAGGAATCGCATTTGAGACTCCGATTGTCGAATTTTACTACAAAAATGATGATTTGGATGATCCATTCATCAATGATGAGCATGTGAAATTCCTACAGATTGCGGATGACCAGCAGATTGCCTACTTGAAGGAAGAAACGCGTCGTATCAATGAACTTTTGAAAGGCTGGTTTGCTGAGATTGGGCTTAAGTTGATTGACTTTAAGCTAGAGTTCGGTTTTGACAAGGATGGCAAGATTATCTTGGCAGATGAATTTTCACCAGATAATTGCCGTTTGTGGGATGCAGATGGCAACCACATGGATAAGGATGTTTTCCGTAGGGGACTAGGTGAATTAACCGATGTTTATGAAGTTGTTTGGGAGAAGCTGCAAGGTTTGAAATAATCTGTTTGCAACGGAAAACCTTCGTCTCTCAACTAAAAGGACTCAGGCTGAAAAGGTCCCCCAGACCTTTTCACTCCGTAGGGGATTGGGAGAACTAACAGATGTTTACGAGATTGTCTGGGAAAAGTTGCAGGGTTTGAAATAACAACCTCAAGGTCGTTGGAACATTGTAAAAGCTGAAATAAAGGAATAAGGATTGATGGATAAACGTATTTTTGTTGAAAAAAAGGCTGATTTTCAGGTCAAGTCAGAGAGTTTGGTGAGAGAACTCCAGCACAACTTGGGACTTTCAAGCTTGAAAAGTATTCGCATCGTGCAAGTGTATGATGTATTTGACTTGGCAGAGGACCTGTTTGCACCTGCAGAGAAACACATCTTCTCTGAGCAGGTGACAGACCATGTCTTGGATGAAGCTGCTGTACAGGCGGATCTTGCTAACTATGCTTTCTTTGCCATTGAAAGCCTGCCAGGTCAATTTGACCAGCGTGCAGCATCTTCACAGGAAGCCTTGCTTTTACTAGGAAGTTCGAGTGATGTAACGGTTAATACTGCTCAACTTTATTTGGTCAATAAAGATATTGATGCGACGGAGTTAGAGGCGGTCAAGAACTATCTGCTCAACCCAGTTGATTCTCGTTTCAAGGACATCACGACAGGGATTGCCAAGCAGGAATTTTCTGAGTCAGACAAGACCATTACTAAATTGACTTTCTTTGAAAGCTATACAGCAGAAGACTTTGCGCGCTACATGGCCGAGCAGGGCATGGCCATGGAAGTGGATGATTTGCTCTTTATCCAAGACTATTTCAAATCAATCGGGCGCGTGCCAACTGAGACGGAACTCAAGGTTTTGGATACTTACTGGTCTGACCACTGCCGTCATACGACTTTTGAGACTGAGTTGAAGCACATTGATTTCTCAGCTTCTAAATTCCAAAAACAATTGCAGGCTACCTATGACAAGTATATTGCCATGCGTGATGAGTTGGGGCGTTCTGAAAAACCGCAAACATTGATGGATATGGCGACTATTTTCGGTCGTTATGAACGTGCTAATGGACGTTTGGACGATATGGAAGTGTCAGACGAAATCAATGCTTGCTCAGTCGAAATCGAAGTGGACGTTGATGGCGTAAAGGAACCTTGGCTCCTTATGTTTAAAAACGAAACACACAACCACCCAACGGAAATTGAGCCATTTGGTGGAGCGGCTACTTGTATCGGTGGTGCTATTCGTGATCCATTGTCAGGTCGCTCATATGTTTACCAAGCCATGCGAATCTCGGGTGCTGGTGATATTACAGCACCGATTTCGGAAACTCGTGCTGGTAAGTTGCCACAACAAGTGATTTCTAAAACAGCTGCTCATGGTTATTCTTCATATGGTAACCAGATTGGGCTTGCGACGACCTATGTTCGTGAGTATTTCCACCCAGGTTTCGTTGCTAAGCGTATGGAGCTAGGTGCTGTTGTTGGTGCGGCTCCCAAGGGTAATGTTGTTCGTGAAAAACCGGAAGCGGGTGACGTGATTATCTTGCTAGGTGGTAAGACTGGGCGTGATGGTGTCGGTGGTGCGACAGGGTCTTCTAAGGTTCAAACAGTTGAGTCTGTAGAGACTGCCGGTGCTGAGGTTCAAAAAGGGAATGCCATCGAAGAACGCAAGATTCAGCGCCTTTTCCGTAATGGCGATGTCACTCGTCTTATCAAGAAGTCCAATGACTTTGGAGCAGGTGGTGTCTGTGTAGCCATCGGTGAATTAGCAGACGGTCTTGAAATAGACCTCAACAAGGTGCCTCTTAAATACCAGGGCTTGAATGGTACTGAAATTGCCATCTCTGAATCTCAAGAACGGATGGCGGTCGTGGTTCGTCCAGAAGACATAGATGCCTTCGTTGCGGAATGTAACAAAGAGAATATTGATGCTGTTGTGGTGGCGACAGTGACTGAAAAACCAAATCTAGTCATGCACTGGAATGGTGAAACAATTGTCGACTTGGAGCGTCGTTTCCTTGATACAAACGGTGTGCGCGTGGTCGTCAATGCTAAGGTTGTGGACAAGGATGTCAAGCTCCCAGAAGAGCGCACAACAAACTCTGATACACTTGAAGCTGATACCCTTGCGGTTCTATCTGATTTGAATCATGCGAGTCAAAAAGGATTACAGACTATCTTTGACTGCTCTGTTGGTCGTTCAACGGTTAATCACCCACTTGGTGGTCGTTACCAACTCACACCAACTGAGGCATCTGTGCAGAAATTACCAGTTCAACACGGTGTGACTCATACGGCGTCTGTTATGGCTCAAGGGTTTAACCCTTATGTCGCAGAATGGTCTCCATACCACGGTGCTGCTTATGCGGTTATCGAAGCAACTGCTCGTTTGGTTGCTGCTGGCGCAAACTGGTCTAAGGCTCGCTTCTCTTACCAAGAGTACTTCGAGCGCATGGACAAACAAGCTGAGCGTTTTGGTCAGCCTGTAGCAGCTCTTCTTGGATCTATTGAAGCTCAGATTCAACTTGGTTTGCCATCTATCGGTGGTAAAGACTCCATGTCTGGTACTTTTGAAGAATTGACAGTACCGCCAACCTTGGTAGCCTTTGGGGTGACGACGGCAGATAGCCGTAAGGTCCTCTCTCCAGAGTTCAAAACTGCTGATGAAAATATCTACTACATCCCAGGTCAAGCCCTCTCTGCAGAAATTGATTTTGACTTGGTTAAGTCTAACTTTGCTCAGTTTGAAGCCCTTCAAAAGGCTCACAAAGTAACAGCAGCTTCAGCTGTTAAATACGGCGGTGTGGTTGAAAGTTTGGCTCTCGCTACCTTTGGAAATCATATTGGTGCAGAGGTAATCTTGCCTGAACTTGAAACGGCTTTGACAGCTCAATTAGGTGGATTTGTCTTTACCTCTCCTGAAGAAATCGCTGGAGTGGAGAAAATCGGACAAACAAAAGCAGACTTTACACTAACTGTCAACGATGTGAAGCTAGATGGACACAAACTTGACAGTGCTTTCCAAGGGAAATTGGAAGAAGTTTACCCAACAGAATTTGCTCAAGCGAAAGAACTGGCTAAAGTTCCAGCTGTCGCTACTAACACAGTCATCCAAGCTAAAGAAAAAGTTGAAAAACCGGTAGTCTATATCCCAGTCTTCCCAGGAACTAACTCAGAATATGACTCAGCCAAGGCCTTCGAAAAAGAAGGTGCAGAGGTCAACTTGGTGCCATTTGTGACCTTGAATGAAGAAGCCATTGTCAAGTCAGTTGAAACCATGGTTGACAACATCGGCAAGGCGAACATTCTCTTCTTTGCCGGTGGATTCTCAGCTGCGGACGAGCCAGATGGTTCAGCTAAGTTCATTGTCAATATTCTGCTCAATGAAAAAGTGCGTGTAGCTATTGATAGCTTTATCTCCCGTGGTGGATTGATTATCGGTATCTGTAATGGATTCCAGGCCTTGGTAAAATCAGGCCTCCTACCATACGGAAACTTTGAAGATGCAAGCAGTACTAGTCCAACCCTCTTCTACAATGATGCCAACCAACACGTGGCCAAGATGGTGGAAACTCGCATTGCCAATACTAACTCACCATGGCTTGCTGGAGTGGAAGTTGGTGAGATTCATGCTATTCCTGTTTCGCACGGTGAAGGGAAATTTGTCGTGACGGCTGAGGAATTCGCTGAGCTCCGTGACAACGGACAAATTTTCAGCCAATATGTTGATTTTAACGGCAAACCAAGTATGGATTCTAAGTACAATCCGAATGGTTCTGTCCACGCCATCGAAGGAATTACCAGCAAGAACGGCCAAATCATCGGTAAGATGGGCCACTCAGAACGTTATGAAGACGGTCTTTTCCAAAATATCCCAGGTAGCAAAGACCAGCACCTGTTCGCGTCAGCGGTTAAATACTTTACTGGAAAATAAGACTTACAGATTTTCTAATAGATAGTATCAGTAATGTAAAAGTCATGTAGATTTAGCTCTTGGTGCTACACAAATAAAAATTAGGTATATAAAATGACATACGAAGTAAAATCTCTTAATGAAGAATGTGGTGTTTTCGGTATCTGGGGACATCCAGATGCTGCTAAATTGACCTATTTTGGTCTCCATAGTCTTCAGCACCGTGGTCAAGAGGGGGCAGGAATCCTCTCCAATGATCAGGGACAATTGAAGCGCCATCGTGACATGGGACTTTTATCAGAAGTCTTCAGAAATCCTGCTAACTTAGATAAATTGACAGGAACTGGTGCGATTGGGCATGTTCGTTATGCGACTGCTGGCGAAGCTTCTGTAGATAACATCCAGCCTTTTCTCTTCCGTTTTCATGATATGCAGTTTGGCTTGGCTCATAATGGAAATCTGACCAATGCAGCCTCTCTTAAGAAAGAGTTGGAAGAAAGAGGAGCCATTTTCAGTGCGACTTCTGATTCAGAAATCTTGGCCCACCTCATTCGTCGCAGTCATAATCCTAGCCTGATGGGCAAAATCAAGGAGGCGCTCAGTCTTGTCAAAGGTGGTTTTGCCTATATCTTGTTATTTGAAGACAAGTTGATCGCGGCTCTTGACCCCAATGGTTTTCGTCCGCTTTCTATCGGGAAAATGGCCAACGGAGCGGTGGTGGTTTCCTCTGAAACTTGTGCTTTTGAGGTCATTGGTGCTGAATGGATTCGTGATTTGAAGCCAGGTGAGATTGTGATCATTGATTACAAGGGAATCCAGTATGATAGCTATACAGATGATACTCAGCTAGCAATCTGTTCTATGGAGTATATTTATTTTGCTCGCCCTGATTCTAATATCCACGGTGTCAATGTCCATACGGCACGTAAACGTATGGGTGCCCAATTGGCGCGTGAATTCAAGCATGAGGCGGATATCGTGGTCGGTGTGCCCAATTCTTCTCTCAGCGCAGCAATGGGATTTGCAGAAGAATCTGGTCTACCAAACGAAATGGGACTTATTAAGAATCAATATACTCAACGCACCTTTATTCAACCGACTCAAGAATTGCGGGAGCAAGGGGTGCGGATGAAACTATCTGCTGTTTCAGGTGTTGTCAAAGGCAAGCGTGTGGTTATGATTGATGACTCTATTGTACGTGGGACGACCTCTCGTCGTATCGTTCAGCTTTTGAAAGAAGCGGGTGCGACTGAAGTTCACGTGGCTATTGGAAGCCCAGCGCTAGCTTATCCATGTTTCTACGGGATTGATATCCAGACACGTCAGGAGCTAATTGCGGCCAATCATACGGTCGAAGAAACTCGCCAAATCATTGGTGCGGACAGTCTGACTTATCTTTCTGTTGAGGGGTTGATTGATTCAATTGGTATTGAAACAGATGCGCCAAATGGTGGTCTATGTGTCGCTTACTTTGACGGTGACTACCCAACCCCTCTCTACGATTATGAAGAAGACTATCGTCGAAGTTTGGAAGAAAAGACCAGTTTTTACAAATAGATGACAGATCTTCCGTTAAAGAAAAGGAATATAAAAATGACAAATAAAAATGCGTACGCTCAATCTGGTGTGGATGTTGAAGCGGGTTATGAAGTTGTTGAGCGGATCAAGAAGCACGTGGCTCGTACGGAGCGTGCAGGGGTCATGGGAGCTCTTGGTGGCTTTGGTGGCATGTTTGACCTTTCAAAAACAGGTGTCAAAGAGCCCGTATTGATCTCAGGGACTGATGGTGTCGGAACCAAGCTTATGTTGGCTATCAAATACGACAAGCACGATACCATCGGTCAGGATTGTGTGGCCATGTGTGTCAATGATATCATCGCTGCAGGTGCGGAGCCCCTCTATTTCCTTGACTACGTAGCGACAGGGAAGAATGAACCAGCTAAGCTAGAACAAGTGGTTGCTGGTGTGGCAGAAGGTTGTGTGCAGGCAGGCGTTGCCCTCATTGGTGGGGAAACGGCTGAAATGCCTGGCATGTATGGTGCAGATGACTATGATTTGGCAGGTTTTGCGGTCGGTGTGGCTGAAAAATCTCAAATCATTGACGGTTCAAAAGTGGCAGAAGGAGATATTCTTCTCGGACTTGCTTCAAGTGGGATTCATTCCAATGGTTACTCTCTCGTCCGTCGTGTCTTTGCGGATTACACAGGTGAGGAAATCTTACCAGAATTGGAAGGCAAGAAACTCAAGGAAGTTCTTCTTGAGCCAACTCGTATCTATGTCAAGGCTGTTTTGCCACTCATCAAGGAAGAGTTGGTCAACGGCATTGCCCACATCACTGGTGGTGGCTTTATTGAGAATGTCCCTCGCATGTTTGCAGAAGACTTGGCTGCAGAGATTGAGGAAAGCAAGGTACCAGTTTTGCCAATCTTCAAAGCCCTTGAAAAATACGGTCAAATCAAGCACGAAGAAATGTTTGAAATCTTCAATATGGGCGTAGGGCTCATGATGGCAGTTAGCCCTGAAAATGTAAGTCGTGTCAAGGAATTGTTGGATGAACCAGTCTATGAAATTGGTCGCATCGTCAAGAAAGAAAACGAAAGTGTCATCATCAAATGAAAAAAATAGCGGTTTTTGCCTCTGGTAATGGCTCAAATTTTCAGGTGATGGCGGAACAATTTCCAGTAGAGTTTGTCTTTTCAGACCATCGTGATGCCTATGTGCTCGAACGTGCAGACAAGCTCGGCGTTCTGTCCTATGCTTTTGAACTCAAGGAGTTTGAGAGCAAGGCAGACTACGAAGCGGCCCTTGTCGAACTCTTGGAAGAACGCCAGATTGACTTGGTTTGCCTAGCAGGCTACATGAAAATCGTTGGGCCAACCTTATTGGCGGCTTATGAAGGTCGGATTATAAACATTCATCCAGCCTACTTGCCAGAATTTCCAGGAGCTCATGGGATTGAGGATGCTTGGAATGCTGGTGTTGCTGAGAGCGGCGTGACCATTCACTGGGTGGACTCTGGTGTAGATACAGGAAAGGTTATCAAGCAAGTCCGTGTGCCACGACTAGCTGATGATACTATCGAAAGCTTTGAAGCTCGCATTCATGAGGCGGAGTACAAGTTGTATCCAGAGGTACTGGATAGCTTGGGAGTGGAGAGAAGGTAAATTTTGAATAATAAAGCTGTTAAGACTTTACTAGATAAAGTTAAAGAATTTGAAGATTTTTTTAATGAGTATGAAAAACAATTTTACCCTAAAGTAATAAAAATTAGAAATAAATTTCTAATTAACTTAATTATATTTATTACTTTAATGTTGGTAAGTTATGGACTCATTTGGTGGAATTTTGGTGATTTGTGTGTTAAGATAGCTTCTCTTATTTTTACTATGTTTTCTTTTGTGTACTTAATTTATCTCAGTCGAAAAATTGATAAAATTTCAGACGGCAAACCTGATAAATTTGAAGAGATATGTCAAGAAGTAAAACGTAACTTAATTCATATATATGGTGGAAGAGCTAGGTATGCTGTGAGATTACTAATCGCTGATTTGACAGATAAACAGGATAATAAAATTAAGAAGTATGAAAGTTTAGTAAAGTCTGTAGGTACAGTTGGTATGATTTTGGTGACGTCTTTTATTACTTTAGTTGTAAAACAATTTTTTGATACAGGCGAAAATAGCATATCATTTAACGTATTTATCGGATTAATTCTATTGGTATTTTTTATTGTTTTATTGATTACAGCCGCTGATACTTTTATTAGAAATATTATTAAGTATCCTGTATTTGGAAAGGCTTCAAAAGAAGTGTATTTAACAGATATTTTATACGAAGTGAAGTATATGATATTAGAAAAGGAAGATAACTAACATGACTAAACGCGCCTTAATCAGCGTCTCAGACAAAGCGGGCATTGTTGAATTTGCCCAAGAACTTAAAAAACTTGGTTGGGAGATTATCTCGACAGGTGGGACCAAGGTTGCCCTTGATAATGCTGGGGTGAAGACCATTGCCATCGATGATGTGACTGGTTTTCCAGAGATGATGGATGGCCGTGTCAAGACCCTTCATCCAAATATCCACGGTGGACTCCTCGCTCGTCGTGATTTGGATAGTCACTTGGAAGCGGCTAAGGACAACAAGATTGAGCTCATTGACCTTGTGGTGATCAACCTTTACCCATTCAAAGAAACGATTCTCAAACCAGACGTGACTTATGCTGATGCGGTGGAGAATATCGATATAGGTGGTCCATCTATGCTTCGTTCAGCAGCTAAAAACCATGCCAGCGTAACAGTTGTGGTAGACCCTGCTGACTATGCAGTGGTTTTGGACGAGTTGTCAGCCAATGGTGAAACGACTTACGAAACTCGCCAACGTTTAGCAGCCAAGGTTTTCCGTCATACAGCAGCTTATGATGCCTTGATTGCAGAATACTTCACAGCTCAAGTGGGCGAAGCAAAACCAGAAAAACTCACTTTGACCTATGACCTCAAGCAAGCCATGCGCTACGGTGAGAACCCTCAACAAGATGCAGACTTCTACCAAAAAGCTTTGCCTACTGACTACTCAATAGCTTCAGCCAAACAACTTAACGGTAAGGAATTGTCCTTCAACAATATCCGTGACGCTGATGCGGCCATTCGTATCATCCGTGATTTTAAAGACCGTCCAACCGTTGTGGCTCTCAAACACATGAACCCATGTGGAATCGGTCAGGCTGATGACATCGAGACTGCTTGGGACTACGCTTATGAGTCTGACCCAGTGTCTATCTTTGGTGGTATCGTTGTTCTCAACCGTGAGGTGGATGCTGCGACAGCTGAGAAGATGCATGGTGTCTTCCTCGAAATCATCATCGCACCAAGCTATACGGATGAGGCGCTAGCCATTTTGACCAATAAAAAGAAAAACTTGCGTATCCTTTCCTTGCCATTTGATACTCAAGAGGCTAGCGAAGTAGAAGCAGAATACACAGGTGTTGTCGGTGGACTTCTGGTGCAAAACCAAGACGTGGTCAAGGAAAGCCCAGCTGACTGGCAAGTGGTGACCAAACGTCAGCCAACTGAGATAGAGGCGACTGCTCTTGAGTTCGCTTGGAAGGCTATCAAGTATGTAAAATCAAACGGTATCATCGTAACCAACGACCACATGACACTGGGTGTTGGTCCAGGTCAAACTAACCGTGTGGCCTCTGTTCGTATCGCTATTGACCAAGCCAAAGACCGTCTGGATGGCGCTGTGCTTGCTTCGGATGCCTTCTTCCCATTTGCGGATAACGTGGAAGAGATCGCCAAAGCAGGTATCAAGGCCATCATCCAACCAGGTGGGTCCGTCCGTGACCAAGAATCTATCGAAGCTGCGGATAAATATGGCTTGACCATGGTCTTCACAGGCGTGAGACATTTTAGACATTAAGAAAATAAAAGGGAAGAAAACAGTTTCTTTCCTTTTTTTGCGTAAAAATGCGGAGTGAAACAAGATTAAAACGAACGTTTATGGTATAATGTTAGTAAATAATTCGCAAAAGAGGTTGTAAGATGAAGCTGTTAGTTGTCGGTTCGGGTGGTCGTGAACATGCGATTGCTAAGAAGTTGCTTGAGTCAAAAGAGGTAGAAAAGGTTTTTGTTGCTCCTGGGAATGATGGGATGACTCTGGATGGTTTGGAGTTGGTAAATATCTCCATTTCCGAACATTCTAAATTGATTGAGTTTGCAAAAACCAACGATATTGCTTGGACCTTTATCGGTCCAGATGATACCCTTGCAGCTGGGATTGTGGATGATTTCAATGCGGCAGGACTCAAAGCTTTTGGTCCGACTAAGGCTGCAGCGGAGCTGGAGTGGTCCAAGGATTTTGCTAAGGAAATCATGGTCAAATACGGCGTTCCGACAGCAGGTTATGGCACATTTTCAGATTTCGAGGAAGCCAAGGCCTACATCGAAGAAAAAGGCGCTCCAATCGTAGTCAAGGCAGATGGTTTAGCGCTTGGTAAGGGTGTCGTCGTTGCGGAGACGGTTGAGCAAGCAGTCGAAGCAGCTCACGAGATGCTTTTGGACAATAAATTTGGTGACTCAGGTGTGCGTGTAGTTATTGAGGAATTCCTTGATGGGGAGGAGTTCTCTCTCTTTGCCTTTGTCAATGGGGACCAGTTCTACATTATGCCAACAGCTCAGGACCACAAACGTGCCTACGATGGCGACAAAGGGCCTAACACGGGTGGTATGGGTGCCTATGCGCCAGTTCCACACTTACCACATAGTGTAGTTGATATAGCGGTCGACACGATTGTCAAGCCAGTCCTCGAAGGGATGATTAAAGAAAGTCGCCCTTATCTGGGTGTCCTTTACGCAGGGCTTATCTTGACAGCTGATGGACCTAAGGTCATCGAGTTTAACGCTCGTTTTGGAGATCCTGAAACGCAAATCATCTTGCCTCGTTTAACATCTGACTTTGCACAAAATATTACGGATATCCTCGATGGCAAGGAGCCAAACATCACCTGGACGGACAAGGGTGTGACTCTGGGTGTAGTTGTTGCATCCAACGGTTATCCGCTAGACTATGAAAAAGGTGTCAAGTTGCCAGCCAAGACAGAAGGCGACATCATCACCTATTATGCAGGTGCTAAGTTTGCGGAAAATAGCAGAGCTCTGCTATCAAATGGCGGACGAGTCTATATGCTCGTTACCACAGCAGAAACCGTCAAAGAAGCTCAAGACACCATCTACCAAGAACTCGCTCAACAACAAACAGAAGGCCTCTTTTACCGAACAGATATCGGAAGCAAGGCCATAAAAGATTAACAGATACTAACTTTGTCGTGGCGAGCGAAAGCGAGCCACTATAGAATAATCGTCGCGGTAGTGGAACTCCTAGTAGCAAAGCTACTAGGAGCGGAAAACTGGAGACCTAGGCTCTAGTTTTAGTAATGGAACGCCATAGGCGGTCGCTTACGTCCGCACTACACTAGACGATTATTAAAAAGAAAAAAAGGAAAAATTCACAAAATACGTTAATGGTCGCATAACTTGCGAGCGTTAGAGAGCTAATATAGAACTAATATAAAACAATCACCTCCGCTGTGAAAGAACGATTGGATGACAATCCAATCGTTCAGGGAAATTGGAAGACATTGGGCTTCCGATTTAGGCATGAGACACCTTTGGTGGCTGCTGCCGTCCCTCACAACTTAAGGTGATTGAAAAAAGAAAGGAAAGAAAAGGAAAATTATGACTAAACCAATTATTTCTATAATCATGGGTTCCAAATCCGACTGGGCAACTATGCAAAAAACAGCAGAAGTCCTAGACCGCTTTGGTGTAGCCTATGAAAAGAAGGTTGTCTCTGCTCACCGCACGCCAGACATTATGTTCAAGCATGCAGAAGAAGCTCGTGGCCGCGGTATCAAGGTCATCATAGCGGGTGCTGGTGGCGCAGCCCATTTGCCAGGAATGGTAGCTGCCAAAACAACTCTTCCAGTCATCGGAGTGCCAGTCAAATCTCGTGCCCTTAGTGGCGTGGATTCACTCTATTCCATCGTTCAGATGCCAGGTGGAGTACCAGTCGCAACTATGGCTATCGGTGAAGCAGGTGCAACCAACGCTGCCCTCTTCGCTCTCCGTCTCCTCTCAGTAGAGGATCAGTCTATCGCGACAGCATTGGCAGATTTCGTAGAAGAACAAGGAAAAATCGCAGAGGAGTCGTCAAATGAGCTCATCTAAAACAATCGGAATTATCGGTGGCGGCCAGCTGGGTCAAATGATGGCCATTTCTGCTATCTACATGGGCCACAAGGTTATCGCGCTGGATCCTGCGGCTGATTGCCCAGCCTCTCGCGTGGCGGAAATCATTGTGGCGCCTTATAATGACGTGGCTGCTCTGCGTCAGTTGGCTGAGCGTTGCGATGTCCTCACCTATGAGTTTGAAAATGTCGATGCTGACGGTTTGGATGCTGTCATCAAGGATGGTCAACTTCCTCAAGGAACCGACCTCCTTCGCATCTCCCAAAATCGGATTTTTGAAAAGGACTTTCTCTCAAATAAGGCTCAAGTCACTGTAGCACCATACAAGGTTGTGAATTCTAGCCAAGACTTGGCGGAGATTGATCTGTCCAAAAACTATGTCCTCAAGACGGCGACTGGTGGCTACGATGGGCATGGGCAAAAGGTCATTCGCTCGGCAGAGGACTTGGAAGAAGCTTATGCGCTAGCGGATTCAGCAGACTGTGTCTTGGAAGAATTTGTCAACTTTGACCTCGAAATTTCCGTCATCGTGTCAGGAAATGGCAAGGACGTGACAGTTTTCCCAGTTCAGGAAAATATCCACCGAAACAACATTCTGTCTAAGACCATTGTGCCAGCCCGCATTTCTGAGAGTCTAGCTGACAAGGCTAAAGCTATGGCAGTGCGAATCGCTGAACAGCTCAACCTGTCTGGAACCCTTTGCGTGGAAATGTTTGCGACAGCTGACGACATCATTGTCAACGAGATTGCTCCACGTCCACACAACTCGGGCCACTACTCGATTGAAGCCTGCGACTTCTCCCAATTTGATACCCATATTCTAGGTGTTCTGGGGGCACCATTGCCAGCCATCAAACTACATGCACCAGCAGTCATGCTCAATGTCCTCGGCCAGCATGTCGAAGCTGCTGAAAAATATGTCACAGAAAATCCAAGCGCCCACCTCCACATGTATGGTAAAATAGAAGCGAAGCACAACCGCAAGATGGGACATGTGACTTTGTTTAGTAATGTGCCAGATGAGTTTGGGAAAGGGATTGATTTTTAGGACAAGTCTATGATACAAATTATTGTTAATGCATTTATTGAAAAGGATAAGACTGGGGCAGTTGTCGAAGTCTTGTTTGCTAGTGCTGACCAGTATAACGTACAAGCTAAATATGAAGAACTAGCTACACAATACCCTGAAAACTATTTAGCTATCTATGATCTACCGATGGATACGGATTTGAATACACTAGATCATTACCCATCTGTGTTTATTGGAAAAGAGGATTTTGAATAGCATGTATGAAAAGCATGGTGGTTTTCAGTTTCGATTTATAATTGATAGTGTATTGAAATATAGGAATGAGAATATTAACAGATTTGATAGTTGGAGAAGGTAATATATCGTGGAAGTACGGAATGAATTAATGAGTGTAGAAAGTGATATTTTTGTCTCTAGGTATATTATGGACGCAGTTCCGTTTATATTTAACGATTCATTTATGGAATTTATTGAGTGGAAGCATAGAATTGCTAAGGCTTTAAAAATTGATCCAAGAGATATAATAATAACAGGATCGGCTTGTCTGGGAGTGAGTTTAAATCCTCAAAAAAATTTTAAAAAATTTGATGCAACTTCAGATATCGATATTGGGATTATCTCTCCTCATTACTTTGGTATTGCATGGCATGAAATTAGAAATTTAGATTTGACAAACTTAGATACAAGGAGCAGGACGAAAATTAATGATCATAAAAATCGACTTATTTTCTATGGAACAATTGCGATGGATCAAATTTGGGAAAAAATTTCATTTGGTATTCAGTGGAATAATGCTTTAACAGAAATAAAATTAAAGTATGATGACGGCGATGAAGATATTGGTAACAGAGAATGGCATTACAGAATCTATATGGATCACAAGGCGTTTCGAGATTATCAGATAAATAGTATAAAAACAGCTAAAGAAAAAATGTTGGAGAGTAATAATGGTTGAATATTTAAATTTCACAAGTCAAAATATAGGGTGGTTCAATCAGAGAAGAATCGATAATACTCTGATAGTTAGGCCAAAATTTCAAAGAAATGTAGTATGGACAGATAAACAGAGAAGTTTCTTGATTGATTCTATTTTAAATGGATATCCAATTCCAGAGTTGTATATACAAGAAGTGACTAACGCAGAAGGATTTTCGGAATATATTGTGGTTGATGGTCAGCAGAGAATAACTTCCTTTCTAAAATTTATTGATGGTGAGTTTCCAATTGATGAATCAGAGACTGTTCCAAAATGGGCTGGTCTATATTTCTCAGATTTATCTGAGGATGATAAGAAAAAGTTTTATGGATATAAATTTATTGTGCGAGAGCTTCCAGAAATGTCAGAATCAGACCTCAGAAGCATTTTTACTAGAATTAATAAGAATAATGTTACCTTAAATGCACAGGAGTTAAGACAAGCATTGTATACAGGTGATTTCATTACAACAATCAATAAAATTGCTGATAAATCTTATTGGGGGAAAATGGGAATATTTACCTCAACTAAAGTTCGAAGAATGCTAGATGCTGAATATATTAGCGAGTTAGCGATTGCTATGTTAAATGGCTATCAAAATAAAAAAGATAATCTGGATAGGTATTATGAAGCTTATGAAAGAAGTTTTGACCAGAGCGAAATATTAGAAGAGAACTTTGACTTAATATCAAAAGAGATAACTTCAATTTTTCCTTCTTTAAGTGGCTTGAGGTGGAAAAATGTTACGGATTTCTATACTTTATTTCTAACATTTTATGAGTTAAGGGATTCTATACCATTTTCGTCAGATAATAGAGAGAAAATAAGAGAACAATTAGAAAAATTTGCTAACGCTGTAACTAAAATATTAAGTTTTGAGGACTTAGAAGTTACAGAAGATGAGGGACTTTCAGAGGATGCTAATTTATATTTGTACAAAAAATATGCTACTGGTGTTCGAGCATCAACTGATATCAGAAGTAGAAAAAATAGACAAGAAGCATTAACTGAGTATTTGAAACAGAATTTAGATATTTAGAATTAATCTTCTAAATTAAGGAGAAACAACATGATCGACCGTTACTCTCGCCCCGAAATGGCGAACATTTGGAGTGAAGAAAATAAATACCGTGCTTGGCTTGAGGTGGAAATCTTGGCTGACGAGGCATGGGCTGAGCTGGGGGAAATCCCTAAGGAAGATGTGGCTTTGATTCGCGAGAAGGCGGACTTTGACATCGACCGTATTTTGGAGATTGAGCAGGAGACGCGTCACGATGTGGTGGCTTTCACGCGTGCAGTTTCTGAGACGCTTGGTGAAGAGCGTAAGTGGGTCCACTATGGTTTGACTTCTACCGACGTGGTGGATACGGCCTACGGTTATCTTTACAAGCAGGCCAACGACATCATCCGTCGTGACCTTGAAAACTTCACCAACATCATCGCTGATAAGGCTAAGGAGCACAAGTTTACCATCATGATGGGGCGTACCCACGGTGTGCACGCTGAGCCTACAACCTTTGGTCTGAAATTGGCAACTTGGTACAGCGAAATGAAGCGCAATATCGAGCGTTTCGAGCATGCGGCTGCTGGTGTGGAAGCTGGTAAGATTTCTGGTGCGGTTGGGAACTTTGCCAACATCCCACCATTCGTTGAGCAATATGTCTGCGATAAACTGGGTATTCGTGCCCAAGAAATCTCTACACAGGTGCTTCCTCGTGACCTTCACGCTGAGTACTTTGCAGTTCTTGCTAGCATTGCGACTTCTATCGAACGTATGGCGACTGAGATTCGTGGTTTGCAAAAATCAGAACAACGCGAAGTGGAAGAATTCTTTGCTAAAGGACAAAAGGGTTCATCTGCAATGCCTCACAAACGCAACCCTATCGGTTCTGAGAACATGACAGGTCTAGCGCGTGTTATCCGTGGTCACATGATTACTGCCTATGAGAACGTAGCTCTCTGGCACGAACGTGATATCTCTCACTCATCAGCTGAGCGCATCATTACACCAGATACGACTATTTTGATTGACTACATGCTCAACCGTTTTGGAAATATTGTCAAGAATTTGACAGTCTTCCCAGAAAACATGATCCGCAACATGAACTCGACTTTTGGTTTGATTTTCAGTCAACGTGCTATGTTGACCTTGATTGAAAAAGGAATGACCCGTGAGCAAGCCTATGACTTGGTACAACCAAAAACAGCCTACTCTTGGGACAATCAAGTAGACTTTAAACCACTTCTTGAAGCAGATCCAGAGGTAACTTCTCGCCTCACTCAAGAAGAAATCGATGAAATCTTCAACCCTCTTTATTACACCAAACGAGTGGATGATATCTTTGACCGTCTTGGTTTAGGATAATTAGAATAAAAATCGAAGTTCTATTACTCTATTTATAGGAGTAGAAGAACTTCGATTTTTATTTTGTCTTCAAGTATTTTTGATAAAAATTACCTATATTTTAGTAAAATTTAAACAAATTTAGTCTATCTTAATTTACATATAGAAAATACATTTTTAATGTCATATAATAAGCATAGAAAAAGCCCAAGCAAGGCTTAGGCTTTCTTCTTAGTGATCACGGTCACATGAAATGAATTTGATTTTGTAGTAATCTGCGCGTTTATATGTTTCGCTGTATGCGAGAACTTGACCAGTAGACTCTAGTTTAGTAGTCTTGGTTTGTAAAACGGTTGGGAATTGTTCATCGACTCCGAGGATTGAAGCCGCATGTTCTGGAGTTGGAAATGCTATTTCATTGATTTCTTCAAAATGTTCATCATTCATGTGAATGTGGTAATCCAATTTGAAACGGTTATAGATAGAGCTATAATATTCAAGATTTGGATAATTTGCGTTGATGTATTGTTCTGGGATGTAAGATGTATGGTAGATGTACACAACACCACCTGTTTCGCGAACGCGTTCAATCTTGTAGTAGAACTGATCTCCGCGTAGTCCAAGTTTTTCTAAGTAGCTTAGTTTATTTCCACGCTCAATAGAAAGGACGGTAACTTTATCATCTTTAGTTTCAAAAACTTCTACATCTGAAAACTCTACGAGTTTGTGTTTGCGTGCGCGTGAAACGAATGTACCCTTTCCTTGTTGACGGACAATATAGCCATCCTTGGCAAGGTCGTTTAAAGCGCGAACAACTGTGATAGAACTAACATCATACATTGCAATCAATTCAGCTTCAGTGTAGAATTTATCTCCACTGGCAAATTGACCAGAAATGATTTTGTTCTTTAACTCATCTTTAATATATTGATACTTTGGAATTGCCATATTTTCACCTCGATTTTCCTTCTCCGTTAAAGATTTTACCATAAAACTGGAAAGAATAGTAGCCTTTTGAATAAAAAAATTAGAATAATAGGCTATAAGGTTAATTTACATAGGAATAAATAGAAAAACCTACATTTTTATACATGGTGCTAAAATGTTGTTATGACTATAGATTACAAGATTTTTATAAGTTTTTTGTGTAAAATTTAGTGAAAAATGAAAAAAATTGTGAAAACCTATTGACAAATGTAAGATATTGAGATATATTTACTATATCAACAAATGAAAGCGTAAACTTTATTGTCAGAAGGTAAGAATATGACACGATTTGAGATACGGGATGATTTTTATCTCGATGGAAAATCATTTAAGATTTTATCTGGCGCCATTCATTATTTTAGGGTTCCTCCAGAAGATTGGTATCATTCGCTCTATAACTTGAAGGCTCTTGGTTTTAATACAGTAGAGACTTATGTAGCTTGGAATTTACACGAGCCTCGTGAGGGTGAGTTTTACTTTGAAGGAGCTCTGGATTTGGAGCGATTTCTACAGACAGCGCAAGATTTGGGTCTCTACGCTATCGTTCGTCCCTCTCCCTTTATCTGTGCGGAGTGGGAATTCGGTGGCTTACCAGCTTGGCTTTTAACCAAGAATATGAGGCTTCGTTCCTCAGATCCTGCTTATATTGAAGCTGTCGGTCGCTACTATGATCAGCTCTTGTCACGATTGGTTCCACATTTGTTGGACAAGGGTGGCAATATCCTTATGATGCAGGTTGAAAATGAATATGGTTCTTATGGAGAAGATAAGGCTTACCTGAGAGCAATTCGACAGTTGATGGAGGAGCGTGGCGTAACCTGTCCCCTCTTTACATCAGATGGTCCATGGCGAGCTACTCTGAAAGCTGGAACCTTAATCGAAGATGACCTCTTTGTAACAGGAAACTTTGGTTCTAAGGCACCTTATAACTTTTCACAGATGCAGGAATTCTTTGATGAGCATGGCAAGAAATGGCCGCTCATGTGTATGGAGTTCTGGGATGGTTGGTTCAATCGTTGGAAAGAACCGATTATCACACGTGATCCGAAAGAATTGGCAGATGCAGTTCGAGAGGTTTTGGAGCAAGGCTCTATCAATCTTTACATGTTCCACGGTGGTACAAACTTTGGTTTCATGAATGGTTGCTCGGCTCGAGGGACTTTGGACCTGCCACAAGTTACATCTTATGATTACGATGCCCTTCTGGATGAAGAAGGAAATCCAACTGCCAAATATCTGGCGGTCAAGAAGATGATGGCAACACATTTTCCAGAGTATCCGCAGTTAGAACCACTCTACAAAGAGAGTATGGAGTTGGATGCTATTCCACTAGTTGAAAAAGTTTCCTTGTTTGAAACCTTGGATAGCTTGTCTAGCCCTGTAGAAAGCCTTTATCCTAAAAAGATGGAGGAGTTGGGACAAAGTTATGGCTACCTACTCTATCGAACAGAAACAAGTTGGGATGCAGAAGAAGAAAGACTTCGTATCATTGACGGTCGAGATAGAGCTCAGCTTTATGTCGATGGTCAATGGGTCGAAACCCAATATCAGACAGAGATTGGGGAAGATATTTTTTATCAAGGTAAAAAGAAAGCGCTGTCTAGATTGGATATCTTGGTAGAAAATATGGGGCGTGTCAACTATGGACACAAGTTCTTAGCGGATACGCAACGTAAGGGAATTCGGACAGGGGTTTGTAAGGATTTGCACTTCTTACTAAACTGGAAACACTATCCACTCCCACTAGACAATCCTGAGAAAATTGATTTTTCAAAAGGATGGACAGAAGGACAACCAGCCTTTTACGCTTATGACTTTACAGTCGAAGCGCCAAAAGATACTTACCTAGACTTGTCTGAGTTTGGTAAGGGAGTTGCCTTTGTCAATGGGCAGAACCTAGGACGTTTTTGGAACGTTGGCCCAACCCTCTCGCTTTATATCCCTCATAGCTACCTCAAGGAAGGTGCCAACCGCATCATTATCTTTGAAACAGAAGGTGAATATAAAGAAGAGATTTATTTAACTCGTAAACCTACACTAAAACACATAAAGGGGGAAAACTTATGACAATTGTAGGATGCCGTATCGATGGACGTTTGATCCACGGACAAGTAGCCAATCTATGGGCTGGAAAACTAAATGTTTCACGTATTATGGTTGTAGATGACGAAGTTGTCAACAACGACGTTGAAAAGAGTGGTTTGAAACTTGCGACACCACCAGGTGTGAAATTGAGTATTTTGCCAATTGAAAAAGCGGCAGCCAATATTCTTGCTGGTAAATATGATAGCCAACGTCTCTTTATCGTGGCTCGTAAACCAGACCGCTTCCTTGGTTTGGTCGAAGCAGGTGTACCACTTGAAACCCTTAATGTTGGGAATATGTCTCAAACACCAGAAACTCGTTCTATTACACGTTCTATCAATGTAGTGGACAAGGATGTGGAAGACTTCCACAAATTGGCAGAAAAAGGTGTTAAACTTACTGCTCAAATGGTTCCAAATGATCCAGTTTCAGACTTTTTGAGCTTATTAAAATAGGAAAAAATTTTTAGGAGGTCATTGTTATGATACAATGGTGGCAAATTTTACTTCTCACTTTGTACTCAGCTTATCAAATCTGTGATGAGTTGACGATCGTTTCATCTGCAGGTTCCCCTGTATTTGCTGGTTTCATTACTGGTTTAATTATGGGAGATGTGACTACTGGTCTGCTTATCGGTGGTAACTTGCAACTGTTCGTTCTTGGGGTTGGTACCTTCGGTGGTGCTTCTCGTATCGACGCAACTTCTGGTGCGGTTCTTGCGACAGCCTTCTCTGTTTCACAAGGAATTGATGCATCACTGGCGATTACAACAATCGCTGTGCCAGTAGCAGCTCTCTTGACTTACTTCGACGTTCTTGGACGTATGACAACTACTTTCTTCGCTCACCGTGTGGATGCTGCAATCGAACGCTTTGACTATAAAGGTATTGAACGCAACTACTTGCTTGGTGCGATTCCTTGGGCTCTATCTCGTGCCCTTCCAGTCTTCTTTGCCCTTGCTTTTGGTGGTGCCTTCGTACAATCAGTGGTAGACTTCGTTGAAGCCTACAAATGGGTTGCAGATGGCTTGACACTTGCAGGACGTATGCTTCCAGGTCTTGGATTTGCAATCTTGCTTCGTTACCTTCCAGTTAAACGTAACCTTCACTACCTTGCTATGGGATTTGGTTTGACAGCTATGTTGACAGTTCTTTACTCATATGTAACAGGTCTTGGTGGCGCTGTTGCAGGTATTATCGGTACTCTACCTAAAGATGTTGCTGAAAAAATTGGTTTCGTGAACAACTTCAAAGGTTTGTCTATGATTGGTATCTCTATCGTAGGTATCTTCCTTGCAGTGCTTCACTTCAAAAATAGCCAAAAAGTAGCTGTAGCAGAACCTTCTACACCATCAGAAAGTGGGGAAATCGAAGATGACGAATTCTAATTACAAACTTACAAAAGAAGATTTTAATCAAATCAACAAACGTAGCTTGTTTACTTTCCAATTGGGTTGGAACTACGAACGTATGCAAGCTTCTGGTTACCTTTACATGATTTTGCCTCAATTGCGTAAAATGTATGGGGATGGAACTCCTGAATTGAAGGAAATGATGAAAGTTCATACTCAATTCTTCAATACTTCTCCATTCTTCCATACCATTATCGCTGGTTTTGACCTTGCCATGGAAGAAAAAGATGGTGTAGGTTCAAAAGATGCCGTTAACGGTATCAAGACAGGTTTGATGGGACCCTTTGCTCCTCTTGGAGATACAATCTTTGGTTCGCTTGTACCTGCTATCATGGGATCTATCGCAGCAACTATGGCTATCGCTGGACAACCTTGGGGAATCTTCCTTTGGATTGCAGTTGCGGTTGCTTATGACATCTTCCGTTGGAAACAGTTGGAATTTGCATATAAAGAAGGGGTTAACCTTATCAACAACATGCAAAGTACCTTGACAGCTTTGATTGACGCTGCATCTGTACTTGGTGTCTTCATGATGGGTGCTCTTGTAGCAACAATGATCAACTTTGAAATTTCTTACAAATGGGCAATCGGTGAGAAAATGATTGACTTCCAAGACATCTTGAACCAAATCTTCCCACGTTTGCTTCCAGCAATCTTTACTGCCTTTATCTTCTGGTTGCTTGGTAAGAAAGGTATGAACTCTACTAAAGCTATCGGTATCATTATCGTACTTGCTTTGGCTCTTTCTGCCTTTGGTAAATTTGTACTTGGAATGGGCGCATAATTTATGACGAAATCATTAATTTTGGTGAGTCATGGTCGTTTCTGTGAAGAACTTAAAGGTAGCACTGAAATGATTATGGGTCAACAAGACAATATTCATGCAGTGGCTCTTCTTCCAGAAGATGGCCCAGAAGAATTTACTGCAAAATTTGAAGCTGCTATCGAAGGGTTGGATGATTTCCTAGTCTTTGCGGATCTTCTCGGTGGAACACCTTGTAACGTGGTAAGCCGTTTGATTATGGAAGGTCGTGACATCGAACTTTACGCAGGGATGAATCTTCCAATGGTGATTGAATTCATCAATGCGAGCCTTACAGGTGCAGATGCGAACTATAAGATCCGTGCTGCAGAAAGCATTGTGAAAGTTAATGACCTGTTAGCTGGCTTCGATGATGATGAAGATGAATAAGATGTGATTTAGAGCATCTTATATAGAATATTCATGGGAATGGGGCTTACTCCCATTCCCATATTTAATAGAAAAAGAGGGAATCAATGCTACATTATACAAAAGAAGACTTGCTCGAATTGGGTGCAGAAATCACTACACGTGAAATCTACCAACAGCCTGATGTATGGAAAGAAGCTTTTGAATCTTATCAAGCAAAACGTGAAGAAATTGCAGCCTTCCTACAAGGGATTGCTGATAAACATGACTATATCAAGGTTATCTTGACAGGTGCTGGGACTTCTGCTTATGTGGGAGATACCTTGGTACCTTACTTTAAGGAAGTCTATGACGAACGCAAATGGAATTTCAATGCTATTGCGACAACAGATATCGTTGCCAATCCAGAAACTTATTTGAAAAAAGATGTGGCAACTGTCCTTGTATCCTTTGCTCGTAGTGGGAACTCGCCTGAAAGTGTGGCGACTGTTGATTTGGCCAAGGCCTTGGTAGATGAGCTTTACCAAGTGACGATTACTTGTGCAGCAGATGGTAAATTGGCTCTTCAAGCTCATGGAGATGACCGCAATCTCTTGCTCTTGCAACCAGCTGCCTCTAATGATGCTGGATTTGCCATGACTTCTAGCTTTACGTCTATGATGTTGACAGCTCTCTTGGTCTTTGATCCTACAGAATTTGCTGTTAAAGCTGAACGTTTTGAAGTTGTATCTAGTCTTGCCCGTAAAATTCTAGACAATGCAGAAGATGTCAAAGAGTTGGTTGACCTAGACTTTAACCGTGTCATCTATCTAGGCGCTGGTCCTTTCTTTGGGCTTGCTCATGAAGCTCAGCTCAAGATTTTGGAATTGACAGCTGGCCAAGTGGCGACCATGTATGAAAGTCCAGTCGGCTTCCGTCACGGTCCAAAATCTCTTATCAACGAAGATACGGTTGTTTTGGTCTTTGGTACAACGACAAACTACACTCGCAAGTACGACTTGGACTTGGTTCGTGAAGTTGCTGGTGACCAGATTGCTCGTCGTGTTGTGCTTTTGAGTGATCAAGCCTTTGGTCTTGAAAATGTCAAAGAAGTGGCCCTTGGTTGTGGCGGTGTCTTGAATGATATTTACCGTGTCTTCCCTTACATCGTTTATGCCCAACTCTTTGCCCTATTGACTTCACTCAAGGTAGAAAATAAACCTGATACACCGTCTCCTACAGGTACAGTAAACCGTGTGGTGCAAGGTGTTATTATTCACGAATATCAAAAGTAAGACTCTTCGAAAATCTCTTTAAACCATACTAGTGTAGCCTTGCCGTAGGTATATGTTACTGACTTCGTCAGTCTTATCCGGCAACCTCAAAACAGTGTTTTGAGCTGACTTCGTCAGTTCTATCTGCAACCTCAAAGCAGTGCTTTGAGCAGCCTGCGGCTAGCTTCCTAGTTTGCTCTTTGATTTTCATTGAGTATAAGGCAATATTTATGAATTCTTGACAAGAGGATTTGTAAATTATCAGATAAACCATAGATTGTCAGTAGGCTTTCTATGGTTTGTTTGCTTGAGAGAAATAGTAAAAGGAGAACAGAATGAAAGCATACACAGAGCGTGTATTTGGAAATGTTGAGGGAAAGGATGTCTTGGCCTATCGTTTTGAGACGGACGGTGGCTACCAGCTTGAGGTCATGACTTATGGTGCGACCATCTTGCGCTATGTCACACCTGACAAGGCTGGAAATTTTGCCAATGTTATCTTGGGATTTGATGACTTTGATAGCTATGTAGGCAATAGTCCCAAGCATGGAGCTAGCGTAGGTCCTGTGGCAGGCCGTATTGCAGGTGCGACTTTTGAGCTCAATGACCAGACCTATGATCTTGAAGTCAACAATGCTAGCAACTGTAACCACAGTGGTTCAACTGGTTGGGATTCGAGTTTGTTTGAACCAGTTGAAGTGAGCGACCATGGCTTGACCCTCTACACAGAGCGTACAGATAGGACAGGAGGGTTCCCTGGCAATCTCAAGATCTGGATCAGCTATCACTTGGAAGAAACTGGTGCTTACGAAATCAGCTATAAGGTAACTACAGATCAGGACACGCTGGTCAACCCAACCAATCACAGCTATTTCAACTTGTCTGGTGATTTCACGCAGACGATTGACCGCCATGTCTTTCAACTAAATACTGAGGGCATTTATCCAATCGCTCCTGACGGTGTTCCATCCAAAACTCCAGACGCTACTCGTGATGTGGTCAAACACATCTACAATGGTGCTTTGCTCAAGGATATCTTTGCAGAAGAAGATGAGCAAATTCAGCTGGTGTCTGGTTTAGACCACCCCTTTGCCCTTCCTGCAAGTCATGACAATGCTGGTTTCCTTTATGACCAAAACTCAGGTCGCTTCCTGCTTTTCAAGACAGAGGCTCCATGTTTTGTGGTTTACACAGCAAACTTTGTGGATGAGAGTGTCGTCATAGGAGGTCAGCCAATGGTACAGCACAATGGGATTGCCCTTGAGGCGCAAGCTTTACCAGATGCTATTCACAGTGACCTCAAAGACCAAGTCATTCTCAAAGCAGGGCAAACCTTTACCAGTAAGACACGTTATGAGCTTGTTGTGAAATAAGAGGATAGGAATTTCTACTTTTGGGGTGAATAGTATTTGTCTTATAACACTAGTAGAAACAGGCAAAGAATAGGAAAATATGATATAATTTAATATTGAAAATACCTGTCCTATCTATAGGATAAAAGGAGAAAAAAATGAAGAAAATTGTATTTGCTAGCGCCTTGGCTTTGACTTTGGCTGGAGCAGTTTTGACAAATGATGTTTTTGCCAATGACAGATTGGTGGCAACACAATCTGCTGATGGTAGAAATGAAAATGTCTTGAGTTCAGAAGTGCTTAACCCTGCTAGTGGCAATGTTTTGGTTGGATTAAAGGGAGAATTTTTGACTCCAAACCAACAAGCTATCTTAGATGCCGTCAACGCTATCCGTAAAGAGGCAGCTGACGAAGGTTTGGTAGATAAGTATGTCCCTATCAAATGGTCAACTGACCTAGAAAAGGCAGCTTTTGTCAGAGCTGCAGAAGCTTCTGTAACTATGGATCATACTCGTCTTTCTGGTAAAGAAATCTGGAGTGCCTTCCCATCTGGGAATAGTGTACTTGGAGAAAACTTGGGTTGGAACCATGATGGTTTCCTAAAAGCTCTTGAACAATGGCGTGCTGAAAAAGCAGACTACGTGAAGAAAAAATCAGGTGGTTCAACAAATGGTGGGTCTGGTCATTATCAAACTTTGATTAGCCCTAAATTTACACATATGGGGATGGCTGCCTTTAAAAATCCAAATAACCCATATAATGCTGTAACGATTGCTCAGACTTTTGGTGATGCTGCCACTTCAGAAGAATTGGTAGGCAGTTACGGTCCTGCTATTCAATATGCAGAAGTGACTTCATCTAATTTGTCAACAGTTAAAAATAAAGCAGTCGTAGTTGAAAAAGCGTTGAAAGAATTTAGAACTTCTAGTTCAGACCAATCTGGCTGGGTGAAGTCTAATGGAAAATGGTATTTTTATGAATCTGGTGATGTGAAGACAGGCTGGGTAAAAACAGGTGGTAAATGGTACTACTTGGATGATCTAGGTGTCATGCAGACAGGATTTGTAAAAGTTGATGGAGCATGGTATTTCCTTGATAGTTCGGGCGCGATGTTTACAGGTTGGGGAACAGATGGTAGCAGATGGTTCTATTTTGATGGCTCAGGAGCTATGAAAACAGGCTGGTACAAGGAAAATGGTACTTGGTATTATCTTGATCAATCAGGTGTCATGAAGACAGGTTGGTTTAAAGTAGGCAAGTATTGGTATTATGCATATGGTTCAGGAGCTTTGGCAGTTAGCACAACAACACCAGACGGTTATAAAGTAAATGGAAATGGTGAATGGGTAAGCTAGGCAACTAGAAACTAAAGGAGTTGCTTTCACAACTTTAGATAACTTATATTTGTTACCATAATTTTAAAGATGGAGAGAAGAAATAGTGCTTCTCTTCATTTTTATGGCTCTTTGTCAACTGTAGTGGGTTGAGAAAAGCTAAGATCTGAGTCTGAGACAAAATAGTTCTCGACCACAAAAAAGCTAGAGATTTCCAATTACGGAACTCTAGCTTTTTAATTTTGAGTCGTTCTCTTATTGTATTTTAGGAGGTTATTGGCCATAAGTACCAATCCCATGTCAATTCTCACTTGACGTTTCCCTCTCAGATTACATCTCTTGTAACCTAAACAAGCCTTTATCTGCCCAAAGACAGGTTCCACATCAATCTTGCGTTGAGCGAAAATCTGTCTACCTTCAGGAGATAAAAGCGCCTGGCATTCTTTCGTTTTTAAGTGCTGATAGCGTTCATTCATATACAGTCCCTTTTGAGGGGCTGATTCAGGTTCATCAGCGTAGTAAAACTTGATTTCCTGTTGAAAGTCCGTCTGTGTTTTCTGATGTTTGATATGGTGAAAACGATAGTACCACTCTTCAGGATGTGTATAGCTATCCTCCTTGTCATTATAATGCCAATTCGCTAAGTTTCTAGCTGACTGTTTATACCCTCTCTTCTGTTCCTTATCAAACATGGCATATTTAATCAGATGGTTCACCTCCTTTTCATTTAGACGAAGGAGGTTTTCCTCACTTCCATATCCAGCATCTGCGACAACTGTCTTTACGTCATGCGGATAAGTTTCAAGTAAGGGTAGAAGAGTCTTGGTATCTGTCGGATTTAAGAAGACATCATAGTGAAGAACAAATTGGTTTTCAGTAGCGATTTGAAGATTATAAGCGGCCTTGAGTTGGCCATTTTTCATATGGTCTTCTTTCATTCGCATAAAAGTAGCATCTGGATCTGTTTTGGAAAAACTGTTACACCCTTCAAATGTCTCCTGATAGCCCTCATATTTTTCAGCACCTACTGAAAAATCATCCTTGACTTTACGCAAGACTTTCTTGAGTTTACGACGCTGGGCTTTACGTTCATCCTTTCCTTTAACAGGTATCTCCTCAATATCTTGGTTCAGTTTTTCCAATTCTTCTTCAAGGACTTGAGCGAATTCCATCAACTGCTCTGAGGAGATGGGCTCTTCTTCATCCAGCTTAATAGCCTGATGGATAAGGGGAGTGATTTCTTCTTGAAAATAGACCTGTATCTGTTCTTGAAGTTTGGCGGAGAATTTCTCTGTCGCTTTCTTCCACACGAAACTATACTTGTTGGCATTGGCTTCAATCTTAGTCCCGTCAATAAACAGACAATCTAAGGTCACTAACTCTTCCATTTTTAAACGAAGATTGATGTCAATGAAAAGATTACGAATGAGTTCTTCCATCCCTTCAGCGACACGAAACCGATTGATGGTGCCGTAGCTGACAACCAACTGTCCTGTTATGTACTGCATAGCCAGATTTTCAACCAGCATTTTTTAAATTTTTCGTCCAGAGAAAATCCCTTGTGAATAGGCAAATAGCAGAGTAGCTAAAAGCATCTTAGGATGATAAGACGGGCGACCAAAGGCATGATAGAAGGCGTGGAAGTGATAATCCTCCAAGGTATTCACCACTTTTTCAATAGTAAAGACGAGATGGTCTTGTGGCAAGAAAGAACTGATTTCTAGTGGTAAAGTTGTTTGATTTGTGTTATAGTGAATATGCATGGGATAGCCTTTCTAAATGGTTTATTGGGCAATTTTATTTTACCAAGACTATCGCAGCCATGCAACAAAAGCAACGGATTTGCCGTTGCTTTTGTTGCAAGCTAAGGGATTTTTGTCCCAGACTCTTTCTTTTTTGATGTTCAACGCGATAAAAATCCTTTTTTTGAAGTTTTCAAAGTTTCGAAAACCAAAGGCATTGCGCTTGATGAGTTTGATGAGATTATTAGTGGCTTCCAATTTGGCGTTGGAATAGGGTAACTGAAGGGCATTGACGATTTTCTCTTTGTCCTTTAGAAAGGTTTTAAAGACAGTCTGAAAAAGAGGATGAATCTGCTTTAGATTGTCCTCAATGAGTCTGAAAAATTTTTCTGGTTCCTTATTCTGAAAGTGAAAAAGCAAGAGCTGATAGAGATTATAGTGGTCTTTCAAGTCTTCTGAATAGCTCAAAAGCTTGTCTAGGATTTCTTTATTGGTTAAGTGCATACGAAAAGTAGGGCGATAAAATCTCTTATCACTGAGTTTACGGCTATCCTGTTGGATAAGTTTCCAGTAACGCTTGATAGCCTTGTATTCATGGGATTTTCGATGAAACTGATTCATGATTTGGACACGAACGCGACTCATAGCATGGCTAAGATGTTGGAGTAAAACAGTCCAGTGAACTGTTTTAGCCTGAGCCTAGAAATTAGAAAGCGAAGCTGTTTAGCCAAGTCAAATAGATTGCAAGATGTTCACTTAATCAGAAGAACAACTTTCTTGCACTTGACTTGATAATTGGGGTATAATTAAATTTATAGGATTTTGATAGACAAAATTTCAGTCTTCAAAAATAGTATCCTTTGATTGTTAGAAATTGGTTTAATATGAAAGAAAAAATAATAAAATCATCAAATCAGCGACAACTATTCTCTTTTCGTAAGTATAAAGTTGGACTTTGTTCTGTTTTATTAGGTACAGCGTTGGTTTTTGGAGCTTCAGTGTCTAGCCCTGTTAGTGCAGCTGAACTTGAGAAAAAACCTTCTGTTACAGAAGGAACTGATGTTACAGGAAGCAGTACGGTGTCTAGTCCTAATGATGCTTCCAATGGGGTATCTAATCATACAAATACAGTAGAAGATGCTCCAGTAGTCAATGTAACAGCTAGTGCTGATGAGATGAAAAAAGAAGACGATTACTACGCTCGTGAGATATTCAAGGGTTCAGAAGTGGTATCGGTAGATGACGTGAAGACAAATAATAAGGTAGATAAGAGTACTGACCTTAGTTCAGATCTACCAAAAGTCAAGAATTTGACCAATGCTACTGTTCATGTTGAGTTTAAAGCAACAGAAACGGTACCGAATTTATATAGTGTATTTTCTGCCTCTAGTAATTCAAATCGAAATGAGTATTTTCTTTTAGGAGTAAGTGGAAACAAGCCTGTTGTAGAGGCTAGAACAGGAAAAGAGGGGAGCTATCAGTACGATCGTTTTGAAGATGGAAAGGAAAGTATTCGTCCTAATGAGTGGAATTCGTTAACCTTTACTATTTCTCGACCTAATGTTAATGTAGATGCTGGTGAGGCGAAACTTTATGTTAATGGTAGGTTATCAAAATCTTCTGCTAAATCTGGTCTTTTTTTGACAGCTATGCAAAATTTGACCAATATGCAGTTAGGAGCTATGCAACGTGGAAATGGTAAAGTTTGGGGGACTAATCTAGATATCCGTAATCTAACGATTTATGATTATGCCTTCAGTGACACAGAGGTAGGACAACGAAGTACTATTTTTCTTCGAGATCCTGAGGGAAACAAGGCTCTTGGTCCAGCTGAATTAACAGATAATAAGGCTGTTTTTCAGTCTGGATTGAATGGTCAGAAAAATAGTGATGGGATTTATTCTTATCGTATACCATCTTTGCTGAAAACGAATGATGGTACAATAATTGCAGGGGCAGATGAACGTCGTTTGCATTATTCTGACTGGGGTGATATTGGAATGGTTGTTCGTCGAAGTGAGGATGGAGGCAAAACTTGGGGTGAACGAATTAATATTTTAAATATTCGTGATAATCCAAGAGCTAGAAATGCTAATATTGGTTCTCCTACTTCTATTGATATGGTTTTAGTACAAGATTCCAAGACAAAGAAAATTTATTCTATCTACGATGTCTTTCCAGAAGGACAAGGAATTTTGGGTATGAGTGTTACTCGTGAAGAGTCTTATACAGTTGTCAATGGTCGAACATATCAGATAGTATATAAGGGTAGTGAGAAATATACTATTCGGGAAGATGATTATATTTATGATAGTAATAATCAAAAGACATCTTATCATGTAATCACTAAATCGACTCAGTCTGAAAATAAGTACAGTGATACAGGTGATTTGTATAATGGTAGTAAGTTAGTGGGAAATATATATTTTACCCCAACAACTGACTCGCCTTTTCGTGTAGCCAAGGATAATTTTATATGGATTTCAGAGAGCAATGATGACGGAAAAACTTGGTCAGCACCAAGGGACATTACACCCCAGATAAAGAAAGATTGGATGAAATTTTTGGGTACGGGTCCAGGTTCAGGTATTGCATTGAAGCATGGTCAATATGCAGGGCGTTTAGTAGTACCTATGTATTCAACTAATTATGTATCTCATCTCAATGGTTCTCAGTCTTCTCGTGTAATTTATTCTGATGATCATGGTTTGACTTGGCATATGGGAGCTTCTCCTAATGATGGTCGTATCTTCAGAGGGGAAGCTTTGAATTCTAATACTATGAGAAACACAGCAGCAGAATTGACTGAGGCTACTGTTGTCGAGTTAAACGATGGAACACTCAAGATGTTTATGCGTAATCGAAGTGGTCATGTTCAATTTTCTACTAGTAAAGATGGTGGTGCTACTTGGGGTGCTGTTGAAACAATTAGTGATATTCCAGATGTTTATGTACAACTTTCAGCAGTTCACACTGTGCAAAATGGTCGGGAGTACATTGTATTAGTAAATGCTAATGGACGTGGTCGTGAAAATGGTTATGCTCGACTTGCAGAAGTTCAATCAGATGGTAGTTTGAAATGGATCAGACATAATTTGGTCCAAGCTGGTAAGTTTGCTTATAATTCTGTTCAAAATCTAGGTAATGGTGAGTTTGGTCTTCTCTATGAGCACAGTGAAGATGGTGAAAATGACTATACTCTTTCCTTTAGAAAGTTTAACTGGGATTTCTTAAATCCAACGGTTCGGGCAGTTTCTGCTCAAGTGACGACAGATGATAAATTAGTTTCTATACGTTATGATGGTGAGGTACTTGCTCGAAAAGGCCTGGTTTTAACATTATCTAATGGTAGAAAACTGCCTTTTGTTACTCAGTATGATAATCGTACCCTTCTTTTCCAATGGCAACCAGAGGATGAGGGGGCGACTGTAACAGGTATTCAAACAGGGACTTTGGATAGCGTGACAGATATTCCACTGGATACTACCAATGTTCGTCTGCCAATCCGTACTCGCACTGTTGAACCAACGGATCCAAAAGTGGCAGATTCTCTCCTTTATCCTGATATCAACAATGACTTAAGGTGGCCAGCTGGTTTGAGCTACGATGATTTGAATAGAACTGTAACCCGAACTATACATTATGTTGCTGATGACGGAAAAGTTTTCCCAGATACAGTACAGACAGTCGCTTATAATCGTAATGCTATTGTTGATCTGGTTAAAGGTACGGTTACTTATGGTTCTTGGGTCTTGGCTAAGTCAGAGTTTGACAGTCTTGTTGTTCCTATACAGGCTGGATATTTGGCTGATAGATCTTTGATTACTAACCAAAATATCGAAAAAGATGTTCATACTTTGGTACCAATTTCGGTGACAACTAGTGTCCGTTATAAGAAATTAGGTTCTTGGATTGTTCAAACTCCAAATTCTGAAATGAATAGGATATCTTATCCCAATAGCTATTTAGATGCGAGTGTTATCGGCAATCATAGTACGGTTACCATTCCTTATATAGCGGGTTACCGTGCGATTGGGAAAGATGGGAATTATTTGACCTTGAAAAATACGGATCGTCCAGCAGAAGGATATCTAGCACCACGTCCTGATGATGCCACCCAAGATAGCATCATTCGTTATGATAAAGATAATCAAAGTGCTCAGATTCGTTTTGTGAATCAATCTAATAAAGCGGTCTTATCAACTGTTTCTTTAACTGGAAAAACAGGTGAAGTGATTGATAGTAAGTCTGTAGACAGGGAAATTTTATCTTTCTTGAACAAAGGTTATCGGATTGTTACAGATGAATTTCATCAGATACTAACTCCTGTTTATGGTGACAACAGTCGTGTGGTTACTCAATTTACTATTGTGCTTACACCAAGGGTGGAGAAGATTGATGCTAGTCAGTATAAAGAAAAAGATTCATTGGTAGATAGCCAGTTGAAGCTTACTTGGCCAGCTGGTTTGACAGAAAAAGACTTACAGAAGTCGGTTAGTCGTACGACTCGTTTCTTGAATACACAAGGTGAGGAAATTGCGCCTGCTCACGAAGATGTTCTTAATTATAGAAGAACAGCAACTGTTAATCTTGTAACCAAAGCTGTTCTTTATACGGGTTGGATTGCTGAACAAAATAAATTTCCAGCAGTTTCAGCTCCAGTTGTGAGTGGTTACCTAGCAAATGAATTGGGGAAACCAGAATTATCAAGTACTCCAAATATCCCAGCAAGAGTGGATGCTATTCATTATCGCAAACTTGGACAATGGGTACTAAAATTACCGTCAGAGACAATAAAAATAACTTATCCTAACGACCGTAGTAATGCAGGACGTGTTGGAACAGATCAGTCAACGGCTCCAGTTGTGACAGGTTATCAAGCTAAATATCAAGGTAAAAACCTAGTTTTAGCACAGGATGGAAGAAGTTATATTCTTTCCCTTCCAGAAGATGTTACACGTGATATGATAATTGACTACACTCGTATTCCAGCTGTAGAAGGGAAAGAAGAAGTTCGTGAAACGGTATCAATTCCGTACGAACGCTTGACTGAGGTTAGCTCTGATCTCTATACAGATCAAACTCAGCTGAAACAGTCAGGTCGTGCAGGCTCTAAGAGTGTTGTGAAGATATACCAAACACTGGATGGAGTAAAAACAGAAAAGGTTCTCTCCGTCCGTGAGGAAAATATAGTTGCCTCTCAACCCGAGATTATCCTAGTTGGTACTAAGCCTATTAAGAGTCGAGAAAGCGTTGTTAGCATAGAAGAAATCGCACCAGTGCTTGTGTACCGTGAGGACACTTCGCTTCTGAAAGGTCAAAGTCAGACCGTTCAAGGTCGTGCAGGTCAGCGTAAGATTGTAACGATCTATGAAACAGACCATGGAATACGTACTGGAATGATCCTCTCTCAAACAAGTGAGATTGTGCAAGAAGCAACCCCAACAATCATCTATCAGGGGGCGAAGGTTATCGGTCGTACTCTGCCAGAAGATGGTCCTCTATCTCCAATAGTTGAAAAACCAAGTGTGGAAATCCGCATAGAGGAAACTGACTTTACTACTGAATATAGGGATAGTGCTAACTTACCAAAAGGTCAAACGAAGGTCTTGATTGCAGGAGAAAAAGGTCAGCGTACTATCCTGACAGAAATTAGTAGTGACAATGGTGTAGAAACACGTCGTGAGCTATCTAATACTATTACCAAGGAACCGATCCATCAAGTTGTCTTAATAGGAACCAAAGCTGTAGAAGGGGAAGAAGACAAGAAAACACCTCTAATTCCTTCGAATGAGAATGTGATTCTTAGTTCTGATAGAAAATTAGCGAATTCTGCTAAGGAATTACCAAGGACGTCGAATACTGATGATAAAAACTTATTTGTGCTTGGGTCAATCGGACTTCTCTTGGGTTTGGGATTGAGTGTTAGAAAAAGAAAAAATTGAGCATGAAATTTCCAATTTGATAGTAACGAGAGATTTTCATAGAGATGATAGAGGATAATTTTAGCATTAAGAAAAGTTGTTTTAATTATTGCTATGGGAGCACCATATATATTTATAGCAATAAATTTGATAGCTTTTTTGAAAGTCATGTTTCTTCATTTGGATTCCGAAATCAGGACAAAATGGAGCATTGTACTCCAGTTTAGCGATGATTTCCTTATGTATATCCCGATTTATGATATCTATAGGGCATTTACCCATTACAAATATTATAGAGCCGGTTAAATAAACACAAAACAATCCTAGAAGATTTTTCTGGGATTGTTTTTGCTAGGGGAGTTCCTTCAAGTTGTCTGACTTGACTTTCTTGGTGGAAATTATATAATAGTTGTAATAATAAAAGTTACAACTAAAGAGAGAAATAGTTATGACCTATGAATACAAGAGTCACATTTATTTGGCAGAGGCAGTTTTAAATGTAAAGGATTTGGCAAGTCAAACAGCCTTTTATCAGCAAGTGCTTGGTTTAGAAATCTTATCTCAAACTGAGACAGAGGCCGTTCTAGGACTGGGTGGAAAAGCCTTGGTTCAGCTGATTCAAACACAAGAGAGCGGAGAAGTAAGGGAACATTATGGTCTTTATCATCTGGCTATTCTCCTGCCGACACGCAAGGCTTTGGCTGATGTCTTGAAGCACCTGACAGATTTACAGATTCCTCTAGTTGGCGGTGCAGACCATGGGTACAGTGAGGCTCTTTACTTGGAGGATTTGGAGGGAAATGGCATTGAACTCTATCGAGATAAGCCGGTTTCCACATGGGATATTCGAGAAGACGGACGCATTATCGGAGTGACGGAGGCTCTTGCGGCGCAGGACATTTATGAGCTGGGGGAAAGAGTAGAGCCCTTTATCCTGGCAGAAGGTACGAGAATGGGACATATTCATCTTTCAGTCAAGGATAGTCGAAAGTCCAGCCAGTTTTATCAAAAGGTGTTAGGACTAGAGGATAAATTCAGTGTGCCTAGCGCTAGTTGGATTTCAGCTGGGGACTATCATCATCATTTGGCAGTCAACGAATGGGGAGGAAAAGGTCTGGCTCCGCGTAAGCAAGGCTTGCCAGGTTTGGCCTACTATGTCATCGAAGTCGCACATAAAGAAGAACTGTTAACGATTGCCCAGCGAGCACAAGAAGTTGATGCACCAATCAAGTGGCTTACATCAAGCCAGTTGGAAATCACAGACCCAGACGGAATCGTGCCCCGTATTCGCTTAGCTAGATAGGATGTGATAAAGACCAGCATCTAATACTCAATGAAAATCAAAGAGCAAACTAGGAAACTAGCTGCAGGCTGTACTTGAGTACGGCAAGGCGACGTTGACGCGGTTTGAATTTGATTTTCGAAGAGTATCAATTGTAGAAAGTGCTCCTTATTCTAGTCAGACACGTAGAAAATTTGATATGATAGTAGGGAACAAGGAGAAGAATACAATGATCAGCGAATACCAGAAAATGATTGCAGGAGAGGTTTACCGTCCATCGGACCCAGAATTGCGGGCCTTGGCTCAGGATTCTCGCCAAAAACAGTCTGCCTTTAACAAGAAAGAAGATCCCTTGAAGGGAATCGAAATCATCAAGGCTTGGTTTGGGTCAACCGGACAAAATCTTTATGTTAATCCACGCCTGGTGGTCGATTATGGAGTCAATATCCATCTAGGGGAAAATTTTTATTCTAATTGGAACTTGACCATGCTGGATGTTTGTCCGATTCGCATCGGGGACAATGCTATGATTGGTCCCAACTGTCAGTTCTTGACTCCCCTCCATCCATTGGACCCGCAGGAACGTAATTCAGGTGTGGAATACGGCAAGCCTATTACTATCGGAGATAATTTCTGGGCTGGAGGTGGTGTTATTGTCCTTCCTGGAGTGACACTGGGTAATAATGTTGTTGCTGGAGCAGGGGCTATAATCACTAAGTCCTTTGGCGACAACGTTGTCCTAGCTGGTAATCCTGCGCGCGTGATGAAGGAGATACCTGTGAAATAGAAGTAAAAAGGAACAGCGGGGTTGTTTCTTTTTTGTAGGTTTCATCATTTTTTACCCAGTCCACATTTACCTATTCTATCTCTTAGAAAGTCTGCTTCATTGATCAATTTAAAAGCATCTCGTAAGTGGGATGCTTTTTTCTCCTCAATTTATCAGCCTACTCCTTGACACTCGATCAGCTTTTGATACAATAGTACAAAATTAGAGGAGGTGGGTTATGATTCAGAAATATGCGATTCCTATTTTAGAGTTCGATGATAATCCTCAGGCGGTCATCATGCCCAATCACGAGGGGCTGGATTTGCACTTGCCCAAGAAGTGTGTCTATGCTTTTTTGGGTGAGGAGATTGACCGTTATGCGAGGGAAGTAGGGGCGGACTGTGTCGGCGAATTCGTTTCTGCTACCAAGTCCTATCCGGTCTATGTCATGAGCTACAAGGGCGAGGAACTTTGTTTGGCTCAGGCTCCTGTTGGCTCCGCTCCAGCAGCCCAGTTTATGGATTGGTTGATTGGCTATGGTGTGGAGCAGATTATTTCCACTGGAACCTGTGGTGTGCTGGCTGATATAGAAGAAAATGCCTTTCTAGTTCCTGTTCGCGCTCTGCGAGATGAAGGAGCTAGTTATCACTATGTGGCACCTTCTCGTTATATGGAAATTCAGCCAGAGGCTATTGCTGCTATTGAGCGAGTGTTGGAAGCCAGAGGGATTCCTTATGAAGAAGTCATGACCTGGACGACAGACGGTTTTTACCGAGAAACGGCTGAAAAGGTTGCCTATCGCAAGGAAGAAGGCTGTGCTGTTGTAGAGATGGAGTGTTCTGCGCTTGCGGCAGTAGCCCAGCTACGTGGGATTCTCTGGGGAGAATTGTTGTTCACAGCTGATTCCTTAGCAGACTTGGACCAGTACGATAGTCGTGACTGGGGTTCAGAAGCTTTTGAGAAGGCCTTGGAACTCTGCCTTGAGATAACTTCTCAGATCTAGCTACTCTTCTTCTTTTTATGGTACAATGGATGTATGTTATTCAAATTATTTGTGAAAAAAATTGAAAGGGCCTTGGGTGGACTTTCGCCAGCTCGTCGTATCTTTTTAAGTTTCGCTGGAGTTATTTTTATAGGTTCTCTTCTTTTGAGTTTGCCTCTTGTCCAGGCGAGTGGTTCGCAGGCTACTTATTTTGACCATCTTTTTACGACGGTTTCTATGGTATGTGTGACTGGCCTCTTTACGCAACCGGTAGCTACCACCTATAATGTCTGGGGGCAGTTGATTTGTATGCTCTTGATACAGATTGGTGGTCTGGGGCTCATGACTTTTATCGGGGTCTTTTATATTCAGGGGAAGCAAAAGCTCAGTCTTCGCAGTCGTGAAACTATTCAGGAAAGCTTTAGTTACGGGGAAACTCGGTCGCTGAAAGCCTTTATGCGTTCCATCTTTTTGACGACTTTTCTGGTAGAGGGTTTGGGAGCTTTTCTTCTTAGTTTTCGTTTTATTCCTGAGTTCGGCTGGGGACGAGGTATTTTCACCTCTATCTTTTTAGCCATTTCAGCCTTTTGTAATGCTGGTTTTGATAATTTCGGCAGTAGCAGTTTAGTGGCTTTTCAGACGGATCTCTTAATCAATCTGGTTATTGCTGGTTTGATTATCACGGGTGGTCTTGGCTTTATGGTCTGGTTTGACTTGGCAACCCAGTTTGACAAGAAGAAAAAACGTCGTCTGAGGTTCCACACCAAGCTGGTTCTCTTCTTGACTGCAGGGATCTTGCTGTTTGGGACAGTATCCACACTCTTTACGGAGTGGCACAATCCTGGAACCATTGGTAATCTTAGTGTTCCAGAGAAAGTGCTGGTTAGTTTTTTCCAAACCGTCAGCATGAGAACAGCTGGCTTTGCTTCTATTGACTACACTCAAGCTCGGCCTGTGACCTTGTTTATCTATATCTTACAGATGTTTCTCGGAGGGGCGCCTGGAGGGACGGCTGGGGGGCTCAAGATTACGACTTTCTTTGTCTTATTGGTCTTTGCGCGTAGTGAATTGCTGGGTTTACCTCATGCCAATGTTGCGCAGAGAACTATTGAGGCTCGAACAGTCCAAAAATCCTTTAGTGTCTTCATTATCTTTTTGATGACCTTCTTGTTGGGCTTGGTGTTGTTGGGAATTACAGCAGAAGGAACACCGCGATTTATCTACCTCATGTTTGAGACCATTTCAGCTCTTGCGACAGTTGGGGTAACGGCAAATCTGACACCAGAATTGGGCAAGCTAGCTCTCAGTATTGTCATGGTGCTCATGTTTATTGGCCGTATCGGTCCCTTGACCTTGCTGGTTAGTCTAGCGGATTACCAGCCAGATAAGAAAGATTTGATTCAGTATATGAAAGCAGATATTAGTATTGGGTAAGAAAGGAAGAACGATGTCAGATCGTACGATTGGAATTTTAGGTTTGGGGATTTTCGGGAGTAGTGTCCTGATGGCCCTTGCCAAGCAAGATATGAATATCATTGCCATTGACGACCACGCCGAGCGCATCAATCAATTTGAGCCAGTTTTGGCGCGTGGAGTTGTTGGCGATATCACAGATGAGGAACTCCTCAGAACTGCAGGAATTGATACCTGTGATACGGTTGTAGTGGCAACAGGGGAAAATCTAGAGTCGAGTGTGCTTGCAGTCATGCATTGTAAGAGTCTAGGGGTACCAAGGGTTATTGCCAAGGTCAAAAGCCAGACAGCTAAGAAGGTGCTAGAAAAAATCGGTGCTGACTCGGTGATTTCACCTGAGTATGAAATGGGGCAGTCTCTAGCGCAGACCATTCTCTTTCATAACAATGTTGATGTTTTTCAGCTGGATAAAAATGTGTCTATTGTGGAGATGAAAATTCCGAGTGTTTGGGCAGGTCAAAGCCTGAGCCAGCTAGATTTACGTGGCAAATACAATCTCAATGTCCTAGGATTTCGTGAACAAGAAAATTCACCACTGGATGTCCAGTTTGGTCCTAATGACCTCTTGAAAGCAGATGCCTATATCTTGGCGGTGATTAATAACCAGTATCTAGATGACTTGGCAGAATTAAATTCGTAAGGAGGGGAATCCCCTCTTTTTTGATGTCCAAGATAGGAAATAGAGTCAGAAACCCTTGTATTCCAGTAAAAGTCCTTCAGAAGCTGGACTTTATGGTAGAATAGAAAGAAGTGACAAGAGAGAAAGAAAAAATCAGTCCCCTAAAGGAGTAGATTATGAAGTTATTGTCTATCGCCATCCCTAGCTATAATGCCGCAGCCTATCTTCATTACTGTGTGGAGTCGCTAGTGATTGGTGGTGAGCAAGTTGAGATTTTGATTATCAATGACGGATCTCAGGACCAGACTCAGGAAATCGCTGAGCGTTTAGCCAGCAAGTATCCTAGCATTGTTAGAGCCATCTATCAGGAAAATAAAGGTCATGGTGGTGCGGTCAATCGCGGCTTGGCAGAGGCTTCTGGGCGCTATTTTAAAGTAGTTGATAGTGATGACTGGGTGGATCCTCGTGCTTACCTGAAAATTTTGGAAACATTGCAGGAACTAGAGAGCGAGGGTCAAGAGGTAGATGCCTTTGTGACTAATTTTGTCTATGAAAAGGAAGGTCAGTCTCGTAAGAAGAGTATGAGTTACGAGTCAGTCTTGCCTGTCCAACAGATTTTTGGCTGGGACCAGGTCGGAAATTTCTCAAAAGGCCAGTATATCATGATGCACTCGCTGATTTACCGGACAGATTTGTTGCGAGCGAGCCAGTTCCAATTGCCCGAGCATACTTTTTATGTCGATAATCTCTTTGTCTTTACCCCCCTTCAGCAGGTTAAGACCATGTACTATTTGCCTGTCGATTTCTATCGTTATTTGATTGGGCGTGAGGACCAGTCTGTCAATGAGCAAGTGATGATTAAGCGCATTGACCAGCAACTCAAGGTCAATCGACTCTTGGTAGATCAGCTTGATTTATCCAAAGTGAGTCATCCCCAAATGCGAGAATATCTGTTGAATCATATTGAGATTACGACGGTGATTTCCAGTGCCCTACTCAACCGAGCAGGCACAGCAGAGCATCTTGCCAAAAAACGGGAGCTGTGGACCTATATTCAGCAGGAAAATCCAGAGGTCTTTCAGGCTATTCGTAAGACCATGCTCAGCCGTTTGACCAAACATTCGGTCTTGCCAGCTCGCAAACTTTCCAATGTCGTCTATCAAATCACCAAGTCTGTTTATGGATTTAATTAATATAAGTATTTTATAAGAGGGATTTAAGAAAAATTTTAACTTTTTCTTAATCCTTTTTAATTTTAGGAGATTATACTAGAGTCATCAAATAAAGAAAAACTCTAAGGAGAATCCTATGAAATTCAATCCAAATCAAAGATATACTCGTTGGTCTATTCGCCGTCTCAGTGTCGGTGTTGCCTCAGTTGTTGTAGCCAGTGGCTTTTTTGTCCTAGTTGGTCAACCAAGTTCTGTACGTGCCGATGTGGTCAATCCGACCCCTGCTCAAGTTGTACCAGACGCGACTTCGGTGAGTGAAAAGAGCGACTTACCAGCAGAACTTCTCAAAGAAGCAGTCGATACAGCTCTTCCTTCAGAACAGGTAGACTCAACACCTAAAGCAAGCTTGGATACTACAAGCTCTCCAGAAAAAGTGAATGTTGCTGATAAAGACCAAGTGGTAGCGCCAAAAGAAGAAGTGCAAGCAAAACCAGAATCTAAGAAAGAAACAGAAGATGCGCTTAAACCTGTGACAAATCCTGCAGCTACAGTTGCTGGACAAGACCGTGAATCAAGTGAAGCTCAGCCAGCAACAACCCCAGCCGAAGTTCAAAAAGGGGTGGCTGACAACACCAAAGACACAGTGGATGTCCCAGCTACTTACTTGGACAAAGCCAATTTTCCTGGTCCATTCACAGCTGGTGTCAACCAAGTCATTCCATACGAATTCTTCGCTGGTGACGGTATGTTGACTCGCCTTATCTTGAAAGCATCAGACAAGGCTCCATGGTCAGACAACGGTTCAGCTAAAAACCCCGCTCTCCCACCAGTAGAAAACTTGGGCAAAGGCCTCTACTTCTATGAAGTAGACTTGGCAGGAACTCAAGGCAAATCAGATAAAGATCTTCTTGACCTCTTGAAACAAAATGGTACACAAAGTTATAAAGCCACTATCAAGGTATACGGTGCTAAAGATGGTAAGGTCGATTTAAGCAACCTCGTAGCGACTAAGGATTTGGATGTCAATTTGAATGGCTTAACTACTCCAGTTGAAGTGCAAAAGGGCGTAGCTGACAATACCAAAGACACAGTAGATGTCCCAGCTACTTACTTGGATAAAGCGAACTTCCCAGGTCTGTTCACAGCTGGTGTCAACCAAGTCATTCCTTACGAATTCTTCGCTGGTGACGGTATGTTGACTCGTCTGATCTTGAAAGCCTCTGACAAAGCCCCATGGTCAGACAACGGCTCAGCTAAAAACCCCGCCCTTCCACCAGTAGAGAAATTGGGCAAAGGCCTTTACTTCTATGAAGTAGACTTGGCCGGCACTCAAGGAAAATCTGATAAAGATTTGCTTGACCTCTTGAAACAAAACGGCACTCAAAGCTATAAAGCTACCATCAAAGTGTACGGTGCTAAAGACGGCAAGGCAGACTTGAGCAACCTCGTAGCGACAAAAGATTTGACAGTGAACTTGCATGGACATCAGTCTCTAATTCCGATGCAGTCAGGTTTCGTCCCATCTTCTAATGGTTCAGCTATGCCGGCTCCAATGATGAATAGTCATCAAGATGCATCTAAGATGAACGCTCAAATGCCTAGTGCCAATCAAGATGAGATGAAATCTAAAATGCCAGCTGCTAGTCAGGATAAGATGCCTAACAAAGAGCAGGACAAAACCATGAATGCTAGCCAGCCTATGGCAACACCAAGCATGAAACAAGATCAAGCTTCAGCAGCCTCAAGCAAAATGTCTGATGAAGGCAAGATGGTATCTAATAACAAGGTATCAAGTCCAATGATGGCTGATCAAATGAAAGACCAAAAAGACATGCTTCCATATACTGGTGAAGCCCAAACATCAATGGCTACTATTGGATTTTTTGGACTCGCCTTGGCCGGACTTCTAGGTGGACTCGGTTTGAAAGCTAAAAAAGAAGAAAATGACTAGTCTAGCTACAGACTTTCTATCTAGGATATGAAAAATCCAGATATCGTTTAGAATGTTCGTAAAGAGATTAAAATAGTGTTATACTATTGTGGTATAGCACTGTTTTTTTCAAAGGAGAGACAGATGGGAAAGACAATTTTACTCGTTGACGACGAGGTAGAAATCACAGATATTCATCAACGTTATCTGGTTCAGGCAGGATATCAGGTTTTGGTGGCCCATGATGGAGTAGAGGCCTTAGAAATCTTCAAGCAAAAACCGATTGATTTGATTATTACAGATATCATGATGCCTCGGATGGATGGTTATGATTTGATTAGCGAAGTTCAGTATCAATCTCCGGATCAACCTTTTCTCTTTATCACGGCTAAGACTAGCGAGCAGGACAAGATTTATGGCCTGAGCTTAGGGGCAGATGACTTTATTGCCAAGCCCTTTAGCCCTCGTGAGTTGGTTTTGCGTGTCCATAATATCTTGCGTCGCCTTCATCGTGGAGGTGAGACAGAGGTTGTCAGTCTCGGGGATTTACGGATGAATCATGGTAGCCATGAGGTCCAAGTTGGAGATGTGGCGCTTGATTTGACCGTCAAATCCTTCGAACTTCTATGGCTTTTAGCCAGCAATCCAGAGCGGGTTTTCTCTAAGACAGACCTCTATGAAAAGGTCTGGCAAGAAGACTATGTGGATGACACCAATACCTTGAATGTTCATATTCATGCTCTTCGACAGGAGTTGGCTAAACATGCTAGTTCAGAAACACCCACCATCAAAACCGTCTGGGGCTTGGGCTACAAAATTGAGAAAGCACGAGGTAGTTAATGAAATTAAAAAGTTATATTTTAGTGGGGTATGTCATTTCAACACTCCTAACGATTATCGTGGTTTTTTGGGCTATCCAGCGAATGCTAATTGAAGAAAGAGAAATTTATTTCCTAGTGGGTATGACTCTAGTGGCTAGTTTTATCGGTGCTGGGATTAGTCTCTTTCTCCTATCGCCGGTCTTTACTTCATTGGGCAAACTCAAGGAACATGCCAAGAGAGTAGCAGACAAGGATTTTCCTTCAAATCTGGAGGTTCAAGGACCTGTAGAATTTCAGCAATTAGGCCAAGCTTTCAATGAAATGTCCCATGATTTGCAGGCCACCTTTGATTCCTTGGAAGAAAGCGAACGAGAAAAGGGCTTGATGATTGCTCAACTTTCGCATGATATCAAGACCCCCATCACTTCAATCCAAGCGACGGTAGAAGGGATTTTGGATGGGGTTATCAAGGAAGGAGAACAGGACCATTATCTAGCAACCATTGGACGCCAGACTGAAAGACTCAATAAACTGGTTGAGGAGTTGAATTTTTTGACTCTAAACACAGCTAGAAATCAGGTCGAAACGACCAGCAAAGACAGCATTTTTCTGGACCAGCTCTTGATTGAATGCATGAGTGAATTTCAGTTCTTGATTGAGCAGGAAGAGCGAGATGTCCATTTGCAGGTAATTCCAGAGTCTGCACGGATTGAGGGAGATTATGCCAAACTTTCTCGTATCTTGGTGAATCTGGTCAATAATGCTTTTAAATACTCAGCTCCAGGAACCAAACTCGAAGTGGTGGCTAAGCTGGAAAAAAACCAGCTTTCAATCAGTGTGACCGATGAGGGGAAGGGAATTGCCCCAGAGGATTTGGAGAATATTTTCAAACGCCTTTATCGTGTAGAAACTTCGCGTAACATGAAAACAGGTGGTCATGGCTTAGGGCTTGCGATTGCGCGTGAATTGGCCCATCAATTGGGTGGAGAAATTACAGTCAGCAGCCAGTACGGTCTAGGAAGCACCTTTACCCTCGTTCTAAACCTTTCTGGCAGTGAAAATAAAGCTTAAAACCCCTTTACAAATCTAGCCATTCATGGTAGAATGGATTTTGTGCGAAATATCAGCAGGAAAGCATGAAGCTCGTCAACAGGTGTCTTAGGATAAGTAACCTTGGCTGTTTAGGCGAAGGGCATCTGCACGAATCAGGGCTTTCTAAGTGACTATTTCCACCGAAATATTATTTATATCAGGAGGACATTCACATGTCACGTTATACAGGACCATCTTGGAAACAAGCTCGTCGCCTTGGCCTTTCACTTACAGGTACAGGTAAAGAATTGGCACGTCGTAACTACGTACCAGGACAACACGGACCAAACAACCGTTCTAAATTGTCAGAATACGGTTTGCAATTGGCTGAAAAACAAAAACTTCGTTTCACTTACGGTGTAGGTGAAAAACAATTCCGTAACTTGTTCGTACAAGCTACAAAAATCAAAGGCGGAATCCTAGGTTTCAACTTCATGCTTCTTTTGGAACGTCGTTTGGATAACGTTGTTTACCGTCTTGGTCTTGCGACTACTCGTCGTCAAGCTCGTCAATTCGTAAACCATGGTCACATCCTTGTTGACGGAAAACGCGTTGATATCCCATCATACCGCGTAACTCCAGGTCAAGTGATCTCAGTTCGTGAAAAATCATTGAAAGTTCCAGCTATCCTTGAAGCAGTAGAAGCTACTCTTGGACGTCCAGCATTCGTATCATTCGACGCTGAAAAATTGGAAGGTTCATTGACTCGCTTGCCAGAACGCGATGAAATCAACCCAGAAATCAACGAAGCACTTGTCGTTGAATTCTACAACAAAATGCTTTAATTTTAAGAAATATCTTACAGAAAGCCTACAACAGTGGGCTTTTTGCTTTGTCTTAAAACGTTGATTTCAGGGTTTGTCCCCCTTTTTGTCCCCCTTTACAAAGAAATGAAGTAGCGTTGATGATATGAATTCGGTGTAATCTAATGCTTTTGCTCTCTTAACTTAAAGTAGTCTAGTGTTAATATGCTAGAAGTATTGTCTTCCCTTTACAATCGATTTGTTTACATCTTATTTCAATCTACTATATGATTTCTTGAATCTTTTATATTCTTGACTTTTAAGTTTAGCTTTAATATTGAGGTAATGTTTATTAATTTTGTCAGTATAGCTTCTTGTTAATATTGAATAAAAGTACTATAATATAGGTTGGGGTATTTTATCCTGAGTAGGATCATTAAAATTATTGTATCCCTTATTTTGTACACAATATTCTTAGAAGATAAAGGAAAAAGGAGTTTCTATAGATGGAAAAGAAGAAATCTAAGAGTCGTGTTGAGCGTTTGCATCGTGAGAAGGTGACGCGTTATTCTATTCGTAAGGTCAGCTTTGGTGCAGCTAGTGTAGCAGTGGCTGCCTTGTTCATGTTTTTAGGAAATGGAGCAGTATCTGCTACAGAGCAAGGGGTGCCTTCAACTAATGGGGGGGAGACTCAAGCACCGCAACCTAAAGATCAGAATGTCCAGAATGGGACCTACGAAGGGAACACAGTAGCCACTAGTCCTGCTGCAACAGTAGAGACAAATACTCAACCTTCAACAGTTGAAAATAGTCCTTATCCAGAATCAGCACCTCAGAAGGTGGAGACTCTAGATAAGAAAGAATTAACAGATTTAATCAAAGAAATTGATGGAAAGTTTGCTAAAGGAACATATGCTACTAAGACGGAAGAAAGCGTTAACAATCTTAGAGATGTCTTAGAAGCAGCCAAAACAGCTTTAAGTACTGCAAAAACACAATCGGAATTATCACAAGCACACGCAAACTTAATTGTTGCAACAACAAAATTACAAACAAAACCAGAAGAGAAAAAAGAAGCACCAGCAGTAGATACGACAAATGGAAAAGCTACTGTAGGTATTAAAGCTACAAATACTGAAAAATCTTCAGAATCTAACTCTATTGCAAACTCAGGTTCTAAAGATGAACGTAATGGAAAGGCTTTGGATACAAATAATCCATTTCGTACGGGAGCAGCTACAACGAATACAGATCCTGCTGCGAACCAAACTTATACAGCGCCTGCAGATGATGCAGATTTAAATACTTTAGTTAAAGCATTATTAGCATTAGATCCTACAGTTGAAAATAATTCAAAACTTTCACAAAATATGGATAGTTTAGGTGATAGTAAGGAAGTAGCAAAAGGTACTGTAAAAGAAATTACTGAGTTCGGAGGATGGACAGCAGTAGATGGAGGAGTATTCGCTATTGCTAGAAGAACTGAAGAAGGTGTATACCCTCTTGAAACAATCAATTCAACACTAGATGATACTGTTTGGTTGCAAGAACAAGCTTTCGATAGAGATACAGAGTATACTTTACTATTATCAAAGAGTAGAACTAGAAGTAATAGAGATGAAGTTGTTTATGATAATAGTACTTACAAACCGACTGGTGAAGGTGGAGGAATTACAAAAAATCTTGCAAGATATAAAGGGATTGAAAAAACATTTAAAGCCTATTCGACTAAAGAAGGTTCAGATGTAATTGTTAAGTTTAAACCTGGTTATGTTGGAGATAGTGAAGGTAGAAAAGCTAGATATAAAGTAGAAGTGTATAGTATCGAAGGTACTACGGAAACAAAGATTTATGAGACGACTTTTGATCCTTCTAAAAATATAAATGATGCTAAACAGGTTGTGACAGCAGCTAAAGATGGAACGAATAAAGCAAAAATTAAAATTTCAGATAGTAGTAATTCGACTACAATAGATTCAGGTGTTGACCACACTGTACGTAAGAATTTCATTGGTAAAAGAGAAGCTGAAAAATTAATGGCACAACCTGGGAATAAACCAAATGGAACTGCTGGAACATTTACGAGTAAGCCTATTGCATTACCTCAAGGTGCAGACCATTACAAGGTTAGAGTAAGTTTAGCAGACCAAGATAAAACAGGGATGAGTTATCAAGCTTGGGATGACAAATATTCAGTGCCTGTTACAGGAGCTGACTTCTCAATTGCGCAAGATACTAGTAATGTAGCAAGAAATCTTTTACAAAGAATTTATGATAAATTAAAAGCTACAGAATCAGCAGATAAAAATGGTAAAACTTCTCAAACAATTCAAGATTATGAAGCAGAATTAGAAAAAGTTAGAACACTATTAGCAAATCCTGCTGCTAGAACACCTAATTTTAAGCAAGCTTTACAAGATTTATTAGCTAAACAATCAGGCTTGAAAACTGATAAAACAGGATTAACGAATTCAAAAGCTGAATTAGATGCCTTAGTGAATGAAGATCCAACACCTGGAAAAACAACTGATACTGCAAAAGCATACAATGCTGCAAAAGAAGCAGCAAAAACTGAAATAGCAGCAGCTTTGACTGTAATTAATGACGATAATGCAACACCAGAACAAGTATCTGCAGCTTTAGAAAAAGTAAATGCTAAAAAAACAGCTCTACAAGAAGCTAAAGATGGCTTAATTGAAGCCGCAACAGCAGAAGAAAAAGCTAAATTGAAATCAGATGCAGATTCATTAGTAAAAGCTGATACAACTGGAAAAACACCAAAAAGTATTGAGGTCTATAATACAAAATACGAAGCGATTAAAGCACAATTAGAAGCAGCAAAAACAGAAGCTGCCGCAGTATTAGCAAAAGAAAATAATGCATCTAAAGCAGAAGCTCAAGCAGCTCAAGAAAAAGTAGATGCTGCAAAAGCGGAATTAACAAAAGCTGCAGAATTATTAGTGAATAAAGCAGACAAAACAGAGTTAACAAAAGCAAAAGAAGCGTTAAGTACTTTAGTAACAGAAGCAGATCCAACACAAGGAAAAACTGCAGATAGTGCAAAAGCGTATAACGATGCGAAAACAGCTGCACAAGAAGCAATTAAAGAAGCAGAAACAGTAATTAATGACGAAAATGCAACACAAACTCAAGTAACGGAAGCTTTAAATAAAGTTAATGAGAAAAAATCGGCATTAGAAACAGCGAAACAAGTTTTAGTAGAAGCTGCAACAGCAGAAGAGAAAGCTAAATTAAAATCAGCTGCAGATTTATTAACAAAAGCTGATGAAACAGGTAAAACACCAGATAGTATCGCAGCATATGAAAGAAAATATGAAGAATTAAAAGCACAATTAGAAGCAGCAAAAGCAGAGGCAGACAAAGTTTTAGCAAAAGGCAATAATGCAACAAAAGAGGAAGTTAAAGCGGCTCAAGCGAAAGTAGATGCAGTGAAAACGGAATTAGAAACAGCGAAAAATCTTCTTGTAGAAGCGGCAACTACTGAAGAAAAAACAAAATTAAAAACGAACTCTGATGCATTGAAAAAAGCTGATACAACTGGTAAAACAGCAGATAGTATTAAAGCATATGAAGCAGAATTTGAAGAATTAAAAGCACAATTAGAAGCAGCCAAAGTTTTAGCAAAAGGCAATAATGCAACAAAAGAAGAAGTAAAAGCAGCTCAAGCAAAAGTAGATGCAGCGAAAACAGCTTTAGATAAAGCTGCAGAATTGTTGAAAGAACTTGACAGAGACGGTGCTAAAAAAGAAATTGCAGATGCTGCAAAAAAAGCGACAGATGCTATTGAAGCTAGTACAAGTTTAACACCAGAACAAAAAGCGGAAGAAAAAGCAAAAGTAGCTAAAGAAGCAAAAGCTGCAACAGATGCTATTGATAATGCAACAACTGAAGAGGGTATCAACTCTGCAAAAGATAATGGAAAATTAGCTATCGAAAAAGAAGCAGCAATTACAGCTATTAATGCTGAAAAAGCAGCAAAAGAACAAGAAATCGATAATAATACTAAGTTATCCGATGAAGAAAAAGCAGCGGCAAAAGCAGAGGTAGCAAAAGCAGCTACCGAAGCAGTAGAAGCTATCCAAAAAGCAGAAACGCAAGAAGCTGTAAATGCTGCACAAGCAAAAGGCGAAACAGCGATTAAATCAGTAAATCCACTCGGTAAAGAAAAAGCCTTGGAAGCCATTCAAACAACAACAGAAGCTAAATTAGCCGAAATTGATAAGAATACAAACTTATCAGCTGAGGAAAAAGCCGCAGCCAAAGCAGAAGTAGCTAAAGCAGCCATCGAAGCAGTAGAAGCTATCCAAAAAGCAGAAACGCAAGAAGCTGTAAATGCTGCACAAGAAAAAGGTGAAGCAGCGATCAAAGCAGTGAATCCAGTCGGTAAAGAAAAAGCGTTAGATGCGATTCAAACAGCAACAGAAGCTAAATTAGCCGAAATTGATAAGAATACTAATCTATCAGCTGACGAAAAAGCCGCAGCCAAAGCAGAGGTAGCTAAGGCAGCCATCGAAGCAGTAGAAGCCATCCAAAAAGCGACAACGCAAGAAGCTGTAAATGCTGCACAAGCCAAAGGCGAAACAGCGATCAAAGCAGTGAATCCAGTTGGCAAAGAAAAAGCCTTGGAAGCAATCAAAGCGACAAGAGATGCCAAGTTAGCAGAAATTGATAAGGCTACTGGTTTATCAGCTGAGGAAAAAGCTGCAGCCAAAGCTGCTGTAGAAAAAGCCTATAATGAAGCGGTAGAAGCCATCCAAAAAGCAGCAACGCAAGAAGCTGTAAATGCTGCACAAGCAAAGGGTGAAGCAGCAATTAAAGCAGTGAATTCAATTGGCAAAGAAGCTGTAAATGAAGCTAAAGCAGCGGTAGAAGCTGCTGCAGCTGAAAAAATTGCAAGTATTAAAGCAAATCCCAACTTATCAGCTGAAGAAAAAGCAAAAGCAATTGCTGAAGTTGAACGCTTAAAACAAACAGCATTAAATGCCATTGATAAAGCAACAACAAAAGCTGAACTTGATAAAGCTTTACGTACTTTCTTATATCAGTTAGATTTAGAATCATTAGTTTATGATCGCCCAACTTTCGACCTTGAAGCATACATCCAAGCATCTATTACAGGAGTTGTAAAAGTTGAACGTGGAAAAGCCATTACTCAAGCTGATATCATTGCTAAACTGAACTTACCAGAAAATGTTACAGTGATTAGCATAGACTTACCTGATACAAATACATTAGGTGATAAGTTTGCTAAAGTAACCTTAAGATTACCAGATGGAACAGAAGTAACTGTAAAAGTACCGGTTAGAGTTGTTGCTCCACAAAATGGAGATTCTAAACCAGACACTTCTCTTCCAAATCATGGTGCTAACAACGGAACAACTAACACAGATGTGAAAGTGGATAAAGCTAAGTTAGAAGGCGCTATTCGTCAATTAGATGAACTAATCATCCAAGAGTCAGCTAAGCTTGATGCAGAAACTGCAAAAGAAGCGAATGACTTGTTAGCAGATGCTAAGAAAGTATTTGCTAATGCAGACGCAAGCCAAGCAGAAGTGGATGCAATGGTGAAACGTATCGAAGACTTCATGGCGAAAGTTGCTCCATCAACTGATCATGCAACTCCAGCTAACGACCAAGCTGCTCAAACACCAGCTGTAGCTCCATCTACAACTCAAGCAGCAGCAAATGCTAGTCAAACAGCATCAGCACAAGCAAATACACGTACAGTGGCTAAAGAATTGCCAAATACAGGTACAGCAGATTCTGTAGTATCTATGGTAGCAGCCGCCGCAAGTGCATTACTTGGTCTTGGTCTTGCAGGTCGTCGTAAAGAAGACGAAGAAGCTTAATTTCTTAGATTGTTTGATAAAGATCAGATGATAAATCCGATTTTTAGAGCTTAAACAAGTACCTCTCATAAGAAAATCTTACGAAGCTGGACAAAAAGTCTTTAAATTTTAAAAACGCATAGTATCAGGTATTTAAAACTTGATATTATGCGTTTTATTGTGGGAAGATTTATTTCATTTTCTCTTAAAGTTGAGTTTTTCCCCAGCCTCTCTTTGCTTTGTCTTGAAAAACTATAGAACACTTCTTAACTGTGAAGGAGGATAAAAAAATTCCCTGCAAAATGAAATTGCAAGGAATTTTTGTTAATGGTTATGGGCAAGCCAGGCGGAATATTTTTTCCCGAGCCAGAGAGCAAAGGGGAGATTGATGACGACGATGCCTGAGCCAACTAGTGAAAATAGGAAAAATTCGCTAGTTGAAACCTGCCACAAATGCACGATGTCTGTAATCAAATAAGCACTGATAGGAAAACAAAGGATAGAAGTGATGAGAGCAGGGATATACTTACGGAGAAGAATTGATTGTCCAATATGGAGCAAGAGATGGAGTGCAAAGGCCACAAATCCTCCTAACCAAACTAATTCGAGCGCTCTAGATTGACTAAAATACGCTAATAAAGTGATGGATAAGACAATGATAAACTCCTCAAAAACAGCAAGGGCAAATCCCTCTGTTGTAATTCCTTTGTGAATCTTGAGAATAGCTGGAGCCTTTTGAGCCAGCAAGGTTTCGTTGAGATGAATCCAAGGGACAAGACCGATAATTTCTTCCATATCGTGAAAGATAAAGAGTAGCGGGAACATCCAAAGATAAAATGCCATAAATCTCTCCTGAAAAGTTATAGATTGCTAACCAATAAAGCAAAAAACGCCCAGAAAGGCGTTTTGAGTTAGGTGTGCTTATTTAACCTCTGTAAACACAACGTGTTTGCGAAGTTTTGGTGAGTATTTCTTCAATTGAAGACGGTCTGGAGTGTTACGTTTGTTTTTAGAAGTAAGGTACAAGCGTTCACCAGATTCTTTGTGTTCAAGTGTAATATTTACGCGCATGGTATCTCCCTTCTATTATTCAGCTGATGCAGCTTTAGCGATTTTACGTCCTTTGTAGTATCCTTTAAGTGATACACGGTGAGAACGTGAGTAATCTCCAGTAGTTTCGTCAAAGTTTACAGATGGAGCTGTTACTTTGTAGTGTGTACGACGTTTGTTTTTCTTCGCTTTTGAAGTGCGACGTGCAGGTACTGCCATTTTGATTTCTCCTTTAGGTATTTATATTCGATTCAATCTACTGATTTTCATCAACCATACTAGGATAACACATTTTTTTTGTAAAGTAAAGTTACTTGACAAAAAAAGATGAAAAAATTCTCCTGTCCGACCTAGCAGACAGGAGAAGGTGTTAAATATCAATCTCAAATGGTTCGTCAATGGTTTCTGATACGTATTTTCCGTCTTTCTTCCGTTGCTTGACACATTCTGTAAGGAGATATTCGATTTGCCCATTGACTGAACGAAAGTCGTCTTCTGCCCATGATGCGAGTGCAGCGTATAACTTTGTTGAGAGTCGAAGGGGGATCTGCTTTTTTTTAGCTTCAGCCATCTTTAGTAAAGACTTCCTGTGTTGACAATTGGTTGTGCATCATGATTGCCACAGAGAACGACTAGGAGATTTGAAACCATGGCAGCTTTTCGTTCTTCGTCAAGCTCTACCAATTCCCCTTCATTGAGACGTTCCAGGGCCATTTCAACCATACCCACAGCGCCATCGACAATCATCTTACGGGCATCAATAATGGCTGATGCTTGTTGGCGTTGAAGCATGACAGCAGCAATTTCTGGTGCGTAAGCTAGGTAAGTGATACGTGCTTCAAGGATTTCCAAGCCAGCATCTTCCACGCGACTTTGAATTTCTTCACGAATACGGTTAGCAACAATTTCGCTAGAGCCACGGAGACTACCTTCATCTGCTTGTCCGTCACCCGTAGTATCCACATTAGGAGACACATCGTAAGGATAGATGCGGACAATATTACGGAGGGCGCTATCACATTGCAATGAAAGATATTCTTTGTAGTTATCAACATTGAAGACTGCTTTGGCTGTATCAACAACTCTCCAAGTTACCGCGATACCGATTTCCACAGGATTTCCTAGACAATCATTGATTTTTTGGCGAGAATTGCTCAAGGTCATAACCTTGAGGGAAATCTGTTTCTTGCCAATTTCAATATTTACATCATTGCCATTTGATGATTTCATCCCTGAAAAAGGAGATTTCGTGCTAACATCACCACTTTGTCCCAGTCTAGTGTGATTTGCAGGGTTGACTGCTACGCTGAAGGGATTAACAAAGTAAAAACCAGGTTCTTTGATGGTACCTGTATAGTTACCAAAAAGGGTCAAAACCAGAGCTTCCTGAGGTTTGACAACTTTTAAACCAGCATGAGCTAGGCCTGCAATTAAGCTTAATAAAAGTCCGATAATAATTCCAAAAATGTTTTCCGAACCAACACCCATTATAAATATAAAGATACCGAGTACGAGCGCCAATTCAATGAGAATCAATGCGAATACACCATTTGGTTTTGAATTGATTAGTTTTTCAGTCATAAGAATGACCTCCTATTATTTGATATCTAAATGATATCACTTTAATTTATAAAGTCAAGAAATAAATGTAACATTTTTAAAGAAAATATTTCTGTATAGAATTTTCTGAAAATTCAAGAATTTTCTTCTGTTCATTGCCTTTAAAATGTGCTATAATAGTAAAAACTGAAATGGGAGGGAACAAATGACTGAATTAGATAAGCGTCACCGCAGTAGCATTTATGACAGTATGGTAAAATCACCAAACCGTGCTATGCTTCGTGCGACTGGTATGACAGATAAGGACTTTGAAACACCGATTGTGGGAGTGATTTCGACTTGGGCGGAAAATACACCATGTAACATCCACTTGCATGATTTTGGGAAATTGGCTAAAGAGGGTGTCAAATCTGCAGGTGCTTGGCCTGTGCAGTTTGGAACTATTACTGTAGCGGACGGGATTGCTATGGGAACGCCTGGTATGCGTTTCTCTTTGACATCTCGTGATATTATTGCGGACTCTATCGAGGCGGCTATGGGTGGTCACAATGTGGATGCCTTTGTTGCTATCGGTGGTTGTGACAAGAACATGCCTGGTTCTATGATTGCCATTGCTAATATGGATATTCCAGCAATTTTCGCCTATGGTGGAACTATTGCACCGGGAAATCTTGATGGTAAAGATATTGACTTGGTTTCTGTTTTTGAGGGTATCGGAAAATGGAACCACGGTGACATGACAGCTGAGGACGTAAAACGTCTTGAATGTAATGCCTGCCCTGGTCCTGGTGGCTGTGGTGGTATGTACACAGCTAATACCATGGCGACTGCTATCGAAGTTCTCGGTATGAGTTTGCCAGGCTCTTCATCTCATCCAGCTGAATCAGCTGACAAGAAAGAAGATATCGAAGCAGCAGGACGTGCTGTTGTTAAGATGTTGGAACTAGGTCTTAAACCATCAGATATCTTGACTCGTGAAGCCTTTGAAGATGCTATCACTGTAACTATGGCTCTAGGTGGTTCTACAAACGCCACTCTTCACTTGCTTGCCATTGCCCATGCTGCCAATGTTGACTTGTCACTTGAGGACTTCAATACGATTCAAGAACGTGTGCCTCACTTGGCTGACTTGAAACCATCTGGTCAGTATGTCTTCCAAGATCTCTACGAAGTCGGTGGTGTGCCTGCGGTTATGAAATATCTCTTGGCAAATGGTTTCCTTCATGGAGACCGCATCACATGTACTGGTAAGACTGTCGCTGAGAACTTGGCTGACTTTGCAGACCTCACTCCAGGTCAAAAAGTTATTATGCCACTTGAAAATCCAAAACGTGCGGATGGTCCGCTTATCATCTTGAACGGGAACCTTGCCCCTGACGGTGCGGTTGCCAAGGTATCAGGTGTGAAAGTGCGTCGTCACGTTGGACCAGCTAAGGTCTTTGACTCAGAAGAAGATGCTATTCAGGCCGTTCTGACAGATGAAATCGTTGATGGCGATGTAGTCGTTGTTCGTTTCGTTGGACCTAAGGGTGGTCCTGGTATGCCTGAGATGCTGTCACTTTCATCAATGATTGTTGGTAAAGGTCAAGGAGACAAGGTTGCCCTCTTGACAGATGGACGCTTCTCTGGTGGTACTTATGGTCTGGTTGTTGGACATATCGCTCCTGAAGCTCAGGATGGTGGACCAATTGCCTACCTTCGTACAGGCGATATCGTTACGGTTGACCAAGATACCAAAGAAATTTCCATGGCCGTATCCGAAGAAGAACTTGAAAAACGCAAGGCAGAAACAACCTTGCCACCACTCTATAGTCGTGGTGTCCTCGGTAAATATGCCCATATCGTATCATCTGCTTCACGCGGAGCCGTGACAGACTTCTGGAATATGGACAAGTCAGGTAAAAAGTAAATTCAAAAAGCAAGCCAACTTTGGCTTGCTTCTTTTCATCTTCAAAAGTAATTTACCTGCTTAACGAGGTGGCAGTCCAAGGGCAATGCGGCCGTAGCGACTGATTCGTGTGATTTTCCAAGCAGGCGACCAGGTAACTTCAACCTTGACATCTTCGATACCCTCGATTTGTTTCAGACCTGCCACGATTTCGATAGGCAGGCTTTCGGCACAATCGCAGGCAGTGTCGGTGAAGGTCATGACAATCTTGCAGAGACCTGTTTCATCCAGATTGATTTCATAAATCAGTCCTAGATTGTAAACATCCAATTCCACATCTGTATCAAAAACCTTCTCTAGTTTTTCGATAATTTGGTCTTGCAAGGCCAAAGCACGGTCATTGATTTTGATATCCTCTCTCATTACAGTCCCTCCACGTGATAAATATCCTCTATTTTCTCATAATTCTGACAATTTGGCAAGTTTTTGATGAATTTTCTGAAAAAATATGATAATATAAAGAAAATGCTAAATCAAGGGGAAGCCTATGGAGCAGATTGGAAAAGTCTTTAGACAATTACGAGAGTCAAGAAATATCTCGCTGAGACAAGCAACTGGGGGACAATTTTCGCCGTCTATGTTATCTCGCTTTGAAACAGGTCAGAGTGAGCTTTCGGTGGAAAAGTTTCTATTTGCCCTAGAAAATATATCTGCCAGTGTAGAGGAAATCCTCTTTCTAGCGAGAGGTTTTCAGTATGATACAGATTCTGAGTTGAGAAAAGAAATCCTAGATGTCTTGGATCCAAAGAATATAGCACCTCTTGAAGACCTGTATCGCAAGGAGTACCAAAAGCATACCCATTCTCAAAACAAACAGAAACATATTCTAAATGCCATTATTATCAAGTCTTATATGAAGAGCATGTATGATACGGTAGAGTTAACGGCAGAGGAGGGGAAAGTCCTTCATGATTATTTGTTTTCTACCGAGATCTGGGGAATCTATGAACTCAATTTATTTTCAGTCAGTTCACCATTTCTATCTGTTTCTCTTTTCACTAGGTATGTTAGAGAGATGGTACGTAAATCTGATTTCCTAATGGAAATGTCTGGCAATCGAAACCTTTTTCACACTATACTATTGAATGGCTTTTTAGCCAGCATTGAGTGTGAAGAATTTACCAATGCCTCTTATTTTAAACGTGTTATCGAAGAGCGTTTCTACAATGAAAATGAAACCTATTTCCGAATTGTCTATTTGTGGGCGGAAGGTCTCCTTGATAGCAAGCAAGGCAGAGTCAAGGAAGGTCAGAAAAAGATGGAAGATGCTGTCCGTATTTTTGAGATGCTTGGCTGTAATAAATCTGCCGAATACTATAGAAATACGACCGATTGTTGAATATCTGCAAACTAAGAAAATCATTTGAAATTTTAAGCGATAGAATTGTTGACCTCTCTCGTGTCACTGGAGAAATTCTATCGTCTCTTTTTACTTATTTTTTTGTTGCATATATTCAAAAGTTTTTCCTCTAAAATTTCTAAGTGCTATACTATAGTCATACTTCACATAAAACTTCTACTCTTCGAAAATCAAATTCAAACCACGTCAGCTTCACCTTGCCGTACTCAAGTACAGCCTTCGGCTAGCTTCCTAGTTTGCTCTTTGATTTTCATTGAGTATTCGAACAAGAAGGGAGATTATCTATGAAATTATTGTTTAGAAATCAAGCTTATCGACTCTTGACTTTGTCACGTTTCTTCAATGCTTTTGGTGCTTCAATTTTCAATCTGGTCTTTATCGTTTATGCATCGACCTTGCCACAAGCATCTTTTGCTGTTGCTATGGCGAATATTGTCATGATTCTTCCGACTCTCTTTACAGTTTTTGTAGGGATTCGGGCAGATTACACGAGGGATAAGGTCAAATGGATGGTCTATAGCGGTTTGTTTCAGGCGGTTTTATTTTTTCTAGCAGCCCTAGTTGTTCAGCAAGCTAGTCTCTTTGCCTTTTCTAGCCTATGTTTAATCAATGTCATTAGTGATGTCATTAGTGATTTTGCTGGTGGTTTGCGAATGCCTCTCGTTAAGGAAAAAGTAGCTGAAGAGGATTTGATGGAAGCCTATTCTTTTTCACAGTTCATCACCTATATTTCAGCTATTGGTGGTCAAGCTTTTGGAGTCTGGCTCTTAGGTCTATCGGTTAACAATTTTTCTCTCGTTGCAGGAATCAATGCTTGTTTTTTCCTCATATCAGCTTCTGTTCTCTTTTTAGGAAGAAGCAAATTAAGCCTGTCAATTTCATCTGCTGATGGTGAAAACCTAAAAAATGAGAAGCTATCTATCAAAGAGCAGTTCCTAACAATTTACCGAAATTTACGCCTTGTTTTTCTTAAAAGTGGACAGAAAAACTTTGGTTTTATGCTCTTTGCAGTCTTGCTTATCAATGCCTTGGGTGGCGCTTTAGGAAGCATCTATAACATCTTCTTTTTGAGCTATTCTCTCTTGAATTTTTCTTACACAGAGGCACTATTTATCAGTCAAGTTTGTGCTTTAGCTGCAGTCATCATCAGTAGCCTTACTGGTAATGATTATTTTGGGAAGCAGTCTTTGCCTAGATTGATGATGTGGGCGACATTAGGAGTCAGTCTAGTTGGTCTGGCTAACTTATTCAATCAAGTTGTGCTTGGTTTACTATTTCTCTTTTTTACTCTCTATGTGTCTGGTAAAGTTGCACCAAAGATTAATGCCATGCTCCTGAAAAATCTAGCTCCGGAGGTTTTAGCTCGTACCAGTAATTTTTTAGGTTTATTGTTTACCTTATCCATACCTGTGGGAACAGCTTGTTTTTCACTTATAGCTGTATGGAATATACAGTTGACTTGGATGCTATTTGTTGGTCTTTCCTTGCTAGCTATTCTTTTGACAGTTATTAATCTCAAAAATGATATCTAATACCCTTCGAAAATCTCTTCAAACCACGTCAACGTTGCCTTGCCGTAGGTATGGTTACTGACTTCGTCAGTTCTATCTACAACCTCAAAACACTGTTTTGAGCAACCTGCGGCTAGTTTCCTAGTTTGCTCTTTGATTTTCATTGAGTATAAATCCTAATTTTATTCATACTGTTTTAATCCCTCTATTTATGGTAAAATAAGACTATTAAGTTTAAAGAGGATTCCCTATGAAATTACAAAAACCAAAAGGAACGCAGGATATCTTGCCTGCTGAATCTGCCAAATGGCAGTACGTTGAGGGCTTTGCCCGTGAGATTTTCAAGCGCTATAACTATGCGGAAGTGCGCACACCTATTTTTGAGCACTATGAGGTCATCAGCCGCTCTGTCGGAGATACAACCGATATCGTAACCAAGGAAATGTACGATTTCTATGATAAGGGTGACCGTCATATCACACTTCGTCCAGAAGGAACTGCGCCCGTTGTCCGTTCCTATGTGGAAAATAAACTCTTCGCACCAGAAGTGCAAAAGCCAAGTAAGTTCTACTATATGGGCCCTATGTTCCGCTATGAGCGTCCACAGGCAGGGCGTTTGCGCCAATTCCACCAGATTGGTGTTGAGTGCTTTGGCTCTAGTAATCCAGCTACCGATGTGGAAACCATCGCTATGGCAGCTCATTTCTTGAAAGAAATCGGCATCCAAGGTGTCAAATTGCACCTCAACACGCTTGGAAATCCTGAGAGCCGTGCGGCTTATCGTCAGGCCTTGATTGACTATTTGACACCGCTTAAGGAGACTTTATCTAAGGATAGCCAACGCCGTTTGGAGGAAAATCCTCTCCGTGTCTTGGACTCTAAGGAAAAAGAAGACAAGGTAGCAGTAGAGAATGCGCCTTCTATCTTGGACTTCCTTGATGAAGAAAGCCAAGCACACTTTGATGCTGTGCGTCAGATGTTGGAAAATCTTGGAGTAGACTATATCATCGATACCAATATGGTGCGTGGTCTGGACTACTACAACCACACCATTTTCGAGTTTATCACTGAGATTGAGGGCAATGACCTGACAGTCTGTGCGGGTGGTCGTTACGATGGTTTGGTTTCTTACTTTGGAGGCCCGGAAACTGCTGGATTTGGTTTTGGACTTGGTGTAGAGCGCCTGCTTCTCATTCTTGAAAAGCAAGGTGTTGCTCTTCCTATCGAAAACGCCCTAGATGTCTATATCGCAGTCTTGGGTGATGGAGCAAATGTAAAAGCCCTAGAACTAGTCCAAGCTCTTCGCCAACAAGGTTTCAAAGCAGAGCGTGATTACCTTAACCGTAAACTCAAAGCTCAGTTCAAGTCAGCTGATGTCTTTGCAGCTAAGACCCTCATCACCCTAGGAGAGAGTGAAGTCGAAAGCGGACAAGTAACGGTCAAGAACAACCAAACTCGAGAAGAAGTGCAAGTGTCACTTGAGGCTATCAGCCAAAACTTCTCAGAAATCTTTGAAAAATTAGGTTTTTAATAGTAGATAAAGGCTCTTTGTCAACTGTAGTGGGTTGAAGAAAAGCTAAGATCGAGAAAGGACACATTTCGTCCTTTCTTTTTTGATA
>NZ_JALDUC010000008.1:93588-110755 GCF_023109235.1 Streptococcus mitis | reverse complement strand
AAAAAAGAAAGGACGAAATGTGTCCTTTCTCGATCTTAGCTTTTCTTCAACCCACTACAGTTGACAAAGAGCCAAAATTCCGTGTCTAGTATGGCACGGAATTTTTTTATCTATTTTACTGAGATGGATTGTCTTTTTTAGTTCGTGCCAATCTCAGGGCACGATTTGGATTGAGACGATTAAACAGTTCTTCCAATTTCTTTTCATTCCAAACATCTGCGGCTGAAACAAAATTGCCATCCGCGTCTCGGAAAGATATCGGTTTATCTCCCATACCAGTCTCCTAGTCTACAAATTCAAACTCAAATTTACCAATGCGGACCAAGTCCCCATCTTTAGCACCACGAGCACGAAGGGCTTCATCAACCCCCATCCCACGAAGCTGGCGGGCAAATTTCATGACAGACTCGTCACGATCAAAGTTGGTCATATTAAAGAGTTTCATCAGTTTTTCACCAGAAAGTACCCATGTCGCATCGTCATCACGACTAATTTCAAAGGCTTTTTCTTCCTCGTCAAATCCATAGTAAGCTTCTTCTTCCATATCTGACTCGTCATAGAGCAAGAATTCTGGTGTCTTATCTAACAATTCAGCTGTCGCATCCAAAAGCGTTGCCAGACCTTGCTTGGTCAATCCAGATATTGGGAAAATAGCTGGCAACTCTTCAAATTCATCGTAGTTTTCAGCCAATTTTTTCTTGAATTCTACAAGATTTTCCTGACTCTCAGGCATGTCCATCTTATTGGCTACAATAATCTGTGGACGCTCCATCAGACGGAGATTATATGACTCCAGCTCTTTATTGATGGCAAGATAATCCTCATAAGGATCACGGCCTTCGCTAGCTGACATATCAATGATATGAAGGATGACACGTGTACGCTCGATGTGACGGAGGAACTGGGTCCCCAAACCAACACCTTGACTAGCACCTTCAATCAAACCTGGTAAATCAGCTACTGCAAAGGATTCACCTGATTGGGTACGAACCATTCCTAGATTTGGCACAATGGTCGTAAAGTGGTAGGCACCGATTTTTGGCTTAGCAGATGTGATAACACTTAAAAGTGTTGATTTCCCTACAGATGGAAAACCTACTAAACCAACATCTGCCAAGATTTTTAGTTCCAATTGTAACTCACGTTCCTGACCTGGTTCTCCATTTTCAGAGATTTCCGGTGCAGGATTCTTTGGTGTCGCAAAGCGAATATTTCCACGTCCACCACGACCTCCGTGGGCAACAATAAATTCTTGCCCATGCTCAATCAAATCTGTTAAAACTTTACCAGTCTCTGCATCACGCACAGTCGTACCTTGTGGTACTCGAACTCTAAGGTCCTCAGCACCACGACCATGCATCCCTTTGGTCATTCCTTTTTCACCAGACTCAGCCTTGAAATGGCGATTGTAGCGGAAATCCATCAAGGTACGTAAACCTTCGTCTACAACGAAGACCACATTTCCTCCACGACCACCGTCACCACCCCAAGGACCGCCATTAGGGACATATTTTTCACGACGAAAGGCAACCATGCCATCGCCACCATTACCAGCCTTGACCTTAATCTTGGCTGTATCTAAAAACATACTCATTTTTTCTTCTCACTTTAAAAAAGGGCTGGGAAATCCCAGTCACAAAATTTTCTTGAATCTATTTTATAGATTACTGAGGGCACCAATTGCAGTTGCAAAAATACCCAAAATACTTGCTACTAACATGATCAGTACGATAAGCAAGGTTAATTTCTCAAACATCGTTTTTTTACGTTTTCCATTATCTCCAAATGCCATTTTTCTCTCCTTCATTACATTCTATTTTCTATTATCTTAGCATGAATTGAGCTAGTTTTCAATAGTCACTTGCTACTGGTGCAATAATCCATAAAATGATATAAGCTACAATTCCTGCCCCATAACAAAATGCAAGAACACCCCATATTACACGAACAATAGTCGGATCAATATCAAAATAATTTGCGACCCCAGCACATACTCCAGCAATTTTTTGATCACTACCACTTCTCATCAATTGTTTTTTCATAGCTATTCCTCTTTCTATTCTTCATGGTCTTTCCAATAATCTCTGATGCTGATTAACTGTGTTTTTGAAGCCCTCAGCATTCGTCTAGAGCCTTTTACGGGCACAGCAACCACCTGTTGCGGTAAATACAAAACTGTCTTAAAGATACGCTGGCTGACCGTATCATCTTTGGCTAAATCTTTCTGGAAGTTATTTGAAATGATGGCATCCAGATAAAACTCATGCACCCGTTTTCCAAAGTTTTCAGCTGAAATCTCGTACAATTTCTCTGATAAGGTTTGCTCATTCATATCTGGCGTTGCAATCAGGGCCTCCAGAATAGCTCCAGCCAAATCATGTTCACCATAATACAAGGTTCCAAACATTTTATCACTGATAAGATTGTCCAGATAAGGATTTCCGTGAGCAATGACAGGTGTTCCACTGGCCAAGCTTTCCAAATATGTTAAACCTTGCGTTTCACTTGTCGATGCGGAGATGAAGAAATCCGCCGCCTTATAGTAAAGAGCCGTCTCACTAGGAGCAATCATGCCAGTAAAGATGACGTAGTCTTGAATCTCTAGTTTCTTGGCTTGCTCTTTGAGGTCATCCAGATAAGGACCATCCCCAGCTACCACCAGTTTGACCTTGTCTTCTTCTTTCAGAACTTCTGCAAAGGCTGCTAGTACTGCTTGAATATTTTTTTCATAGGAAATTCTGGAAAGACTAAGCAACATCTTTTCATCATCTTGAATTCCTAGTTTAGTACGCAGTTCTGTCAAATTTTCCTGCTTGATTTCCGGACGCTCAAACTTAGCTAATTCAATCCCAGTTGGAATAACCCTTTTCTCAACCTTGACTTTATAGTCAGATAGCAAGTCTCGGACAATCTCACTCGGGCAAATCACCCCATCCACATCATGCAAAAAACCTCTAACCAGATACTTGACCATACTAGGACGAATCAACATCCCCTTGGCAATATAATGTACATAGTCTTCGTACTGGGTGTGATAGGTATGAATAACGGGAATCTTCAATTCACGCGCAATCCAAATCCCCAACAAACCAAGAGAAAATTCTGTCTGAGTATGGATAATATCCAGTTGATACTGTTTAGCAATTTCAAGCGCCTTACTGAATCCTCGATAGGCAAAGCGACGATCCTTAAAAGCAAAGAAAGGAACACTTGGAATGCGGATAATTTGCCAATCTTCATAACGATTGACATCCTTATCTGTCGTCGTAAAGATAAAAACAGCGTGCCCCTGCTTTTCAAGTTCTGTTTTCAAGGTCCGAATACTGGTCGCAACACCTGAAACCTGAGGAAAATAGGTATCTGTAAATAAACCAATTCGCATAGATTACCTCACTTTTTACTTTCTCCCTAAAGCGGCTTGTTTCTCATAAAAGTCCAACCAGATTTGTAACAGATGCTCTTCTGAATACTCTCTAGAAATATTCTTAGCTTTTTCTTTCAAATCTTTTAAAGCAGCAGGATTCGCTTGATATTCCAGAATAGCTTCTTTCATCTCTTCTCTGTCTGCTGTAGCCCGATAATTTCCCTCCAAAATCACCTTATAAAGATCCAAATCACGCAACATAATAGGAGCTTCACAACTAGCAGCTTCTAGGATAGTCATAGGAAAGAGTTCATTGTAACTAGGCAACAAGAAAAGGTCCGCTAGGGCATACAATTCGCGCATCCGCTCTGGCGATACAATACCTGGAAAAATCAAATTTTTAGGGGGATTTTCCATGATTTTCTTGTAGCGTTCATAACCATCTGTCATACCACCAAAAGAGAAACCACCTGCCCAGATAAAGGTAATTTGCGGCAATTCCTCAGCCAGACGGATAAAATCGTCAATCCCTTTGCGTTTCTGAACTTGACCAGCACCTACTACGATAAACTGATTGTCACTAAGACCTAGCTCTGTACGCAGTCTCGCTACCTCTTCCTGTGGAAGCGGATGCCATTTTTCCTTGTTGACAAAGTTAGGGATATAGGTCACTTTTTCACGTGGAATACCAGCTGCCACTAAATCCTCAATAAACATAGGATTGACCACCACCAAGTGCTCCATCCGGTTGTAAAAAGAAAATACATAGCGTTTCACAATTCCCTTTATGAAAAATGGAATTTTCAAACTCCCCTCGAGTGTATCAGGTAAGAAATGCACATAGCCAATTTTCCTTCCTGATCGTTTCTTCTGGAATGTTGATAAATAATAGGGGAGATCAATTGTATGAAAGTGAGTCACATCTGCCTCTATTGGAAGATTTTCTGTAACAATCAATTGGTCCTTGGCATCACGGTGAAGAAGACGAACTAATTCACGGTAAGCACCTGAAACTCCTTGTCCTGCTACTTTCTCACTTGAACTCAACATATTGATGCGTAATTTCTTTTTTTCCATAACTACTATTATATCATTTTCTTTGAATAAAATCAGCAAAAGAAAGGAGAGACTAGAGGAAAAGAGGGGGAAATTTCCTCGCTTTTCCAATAATCTCTCACATGTTTTTATTTGTTTACTTAATGCCTAGGGCAATACGTGCATAGCGACTCATTTTTTCAACAGTCCAGGCTGGATACCAAACTAATTTGACCTCAGTATCCGTTACTTCTGGAACCTCTGTCATAGCATCATAAATCTGGTCTGTCAAAAGGTCTGCTAGAGGACAACCCATGGTTGTCAAAGTCATATCAATCTCTGTTTGTCCTGTGTCACCGTCAAAACGAATTTCATAGATCAAACCAAGATTGACAATATCGATTCCCAACTCAGGGTCAATAACTTCTTCCAAGGCTGATAAAATTCGTGTTTTGATGTTTTCAATTTGCTCTTCTGTATAAGCCATATTCATCCTCACTCTTAGTCTTCAATAAAATCACGAAGCGGTTTGCTGCGACTTGGTTGACGTAGTTTTCTCAAAGCCTTAGCCTCAATCTGACGGATACGCTCACGAGTCACGTTAAAGACTTTACCAACATCTTCAAGGGTGCGCATTTTCCCATCATCAAGCCCAAAGCGCAGACGTAGAACATTTTCTTCACGGTCTGTAAGAGTATCCAAGACCTCATCCAATTGCTCACGCAGAACGATACGAGTTGTATAGTCCACTGGATTTTCAATCACTTCATCTTCGATAAAGTCCCCAAGGTGGCTATCATCCTCTTCACCGATTGGAGTTTCAAGGGATACCGGTTCTTGGGCAATCTTCAAGATTTCACGAACCTTGTCAGGGGTCATATCCATACGTTCAGCGATTTGTTCTGGTGTTGGATCTTGTCCCAATTCTTGAAGGAGGTTACGCTGTTCACGAACCAATTTATTGATGGTTTCAACCATGTGAACTGGGATACGGATGGTACGAGCTTGATCCGCAATAGCACGAGTGATAGCCTGACGAATCCACCAAGTTGCGTAAGTTGAAAACTTGAACCCTTTAGAATAATCAAACTTGTCAACCGCCTTCATCAAGCCCATATTTCCTTCTTGAATCAAGTCAAGGAACTGCATACCACGACCAACATAGCGTTTAGCAATAGAAACAACCAAACGAAGGTTGGCTTCCGCAAGACGTTGTTTGGCTTCGATATCACCAGCTTCAACAGCAAGCGCCAATTCTTTTTCCTCTTCATTGGTCAAGAGAGGTACGACCCCGATTTCTTTCAAGTACATACGGACAGGGTCATTAACCTTAGCCGAAGTTGAACCAATCAAGTCCTCATCACTGAGTTCTGGCTCTTCTTCAGTGCTAAGAACACGCGCACTTGGATTTCCTTCGTTATCTGTGATAGAAATCCCTGCATCCTGAATTCGTTGCAAGAGATCTTCAATCCCATCAGCATCCAAGGTAAAAGGAATCACCAGACTTGCATTAATTTCATCATCAGTTGCTGTCCCTTTTTGTTTATGATTACGGATAAATTCTGCTACTTGTACATCAAATGTTGTTACTTCTTTTTGTTTTGTTGCCATTATTACTCCATTCTTCTCTTTTGGGAAATTAAACGTTCCAATTCTTCTAGGGCTGTGTCTGTATCTCCTACATGGCTCGCTTCCTGCACCTTCTTTTTGATTCTCATATTGTCCTGATTCAAGAGAGCCTTGTTTCGAGTCATTTCTACTTCACTAAGTTCCTGAGGTGACATCTCAGCAGGCAAATCCTGAGCTAAGACTTGGTACCAAGCTCTTTCAACTTCATCTGTCTGTTCTGCTAAAACTTCCGGAGGAAGATTTCCATACTGGCCAAGCAAGTCATATAAGACCTGAAATTCAGGTGTGTCAAATGCAAAGTCTTCCCTTAAACGGTAATCGTTCAAAACAAGAGGAGATTCCATCATTCGATAAAGTAGATGAGCTTCTGCTCTCATAATAGCTGATAACTGCTTGGTGACAGGCATAGTGATTGACGTCGGTCTGGAAATACCTTCCATGCGATTCTGCCTTTGTGCCTGACGACTCTCATTAACAATCTGCTCAATCTGGGCATAATCAAAGGACGCCAGACTGTCAGCTAAAATATGTATATAGCTGTTTTGAGCAGTAATAGATTTTTCTTGAACAATCAAGGGAGCTATTTTTTCAATAAACTCAATCTGAGCCTGCAAATTTTCACTATTTTCAGGTTTGTACTGGTGAATGTAAAACTCAATCGGACTAATACGAGTTTTCGTTAATAGATAGGCCAAGTCTTCTGGACCATTTTTTTGTAGATACTCATCTGGATCCAAGTTATCAGGCATGCTGACAATCTGCACAGGCATATCACCAATTTCGTCCAGTGCTTTCAATGTCGCAGCTTGCCCAGCCTTATCGCCATCGTAAACAAGAACCAACTTCTTGGTTAACCTTTTCAGATGCTCAACATGCTCACGACTTAAGGACGTTCCCATGGATGCCACAGCATTTTCGATTCCAGCACGATAGGCTGCAATGACATCCATGAATCCTTCCATCAGATAAATCTCACTGGTTTTTCCAGAAGATTTTTTAGCCCTATCCATATGATATAATTCGTAACTTTTGTTAAAAATTGCAGTCGATCGGCTATTTTTATACTTAGAAGTTTGTGAATCCGTTTTCTGCCAGATACGACCTGAGAAGGCAATAACCTTTCCCTGGTCATTTGTCAGGGGAAACATGATCCGATTGTGAAAAGTGTCTACAAATTGATTGGCATCTGATAGGTAAAATAGCCCTGAATCTAGAAAATCCTCATCACGATACTGACCAGACAAACGTTGATAGAGATAGTTTCGTTCTGGAGGTGCTAAACCAATCCGAAAATGCTTGAGCACTTCATCTGTCAAACCACGCTGATAAATGTAGTTTCTGGCCTCTTCCCCCATGGTAGTTGTCATGAGAATAGCATGATAAAATTTGGCAGCATCTTCGTGCATATCATAAAGAGCTTGGTGGGGTGAAGCTGATTTCTGTTCACTATAAAGCGGTTTTTCTACCTCTATCCCGACACGCTGACCTAAGATTTGGACAGCCTCCATAAAGGGAACCCCTTGGTACTCCTCGATGAACTTAAAGACATCACCTGAGCGGCCACAACCAAAACAGTGGTAAAACTGCTTATCCTCAACAACGTTGAAAGAAGGTGTTTTTTCACCATGAAAAGGACAGAGCCCTAGATAGTTCCGTCCTGCCTTTTGTAAAGAAATCACATCTCCTATGACTTCCACAATGTTGGCATTGTTTTTGATTTCTTCAATGACTTGTTTGTCAACCATACACAATACCTCCATGTTATCATAGTTTACTTTATATAGTATACTTTATTTCAGAAAAAAAGTAAACCATTTCACTCATTTTCCCTACTTTATTCAAAGAGTTGATAATAATCAGAGATTTTCATTTTTGCTTTTTCTTCTTGGTTCAAATCTTGGATAATTCGTCCTTCTTTCATGACAATTAAACGATTGCCATATTTGAGAGCATCTTCCATATGGTGGGTAATCATAAGCGCTGTCAGCTGGTCTTTCTTGACAAATTCATCCGTCAATTCCATCAAGGCCACACTGGTCTTTGGATCAAGGGCTGCAGTATGCTCGTCCAACAAGAGTAATTCAGGACGCTTCAATGTTGCCATCAAGAGACTCAAAGCCTGTCTTTGTCCACCAGATAAGAACTCAATTGGTGTATTCAAGTGTTTCTCAAGACCGTTTCCCACTTTTTCAATAGTTGCCTGAAACTCATCCTTATAGCTAGCCAGACGTCTCGGAAACAGTCCACGCTTTTCACCACGAAACTTGGCAATCAAAAGATTTTCAGCGACCGTCATACGAGGAGCTGTCCCCATCTTGGGATCTTGGAAGACTCGAGACAGATACTTAGCTCGCTTTTCTGGCGAAAACTTGGTAACATCTTCACCCAAAATACGGATGGTTCCACTGGTTAATGACAAAGTTCCTGCAATAGTGTTAAAGAGGGTTGATTTCCCAGCTCCATTTCCACCTAAAATCGTGATGAAATCCTGTTCAAAAATTTCTAAGGAAACATCATTTAAAATAATCTTTTCTTCATCAAAGCCATTTTTAACGACTTTGGTTGCATTTTTTAATTCTACAATTGCTGTCATTTGCTTAATTTGGCTCCTTTCAAGATTGTTTGCTTAAATGTTGGAATCATGAGGCAGACTGCTAAAATCACGGCACTGTACAAACGAAGGTAACTTGTATTAAAGCCAAGAGCGATAACTGCCCACACTAAGAATTGATAAGCGATAGAACCTACAACGATGGTAACCAGACGTTCTGCCAAGCTCAAACTCTTGAAGATAACTTCTCCAATAATCAAACTTGCAAGCCCCACAACGATCACCCCGATTCCTCGAGATACATCGGCATACCCTTCTTGCTGGGCAATAAGAGCCCCTGCAAGGGCAATCACACCATTTGATAAGACCAAGCCCATGAGCTCCATGCGTCCAGTATGAATCCCGAAACTTCTAGCCATATCAGGATTGTCACCTGTAGCAATATAGGCTTGTCCGAGTTTGGTATCCAAGAAAAAGAGCATGAGAGCAATAACAAGACTGACAAAGATGAGACCTGTCAAGAGTTGGTTCAAATCTGAATCAAAAGGCAAAACATCCTGGATTTGCTTGGTTCCAAGCAATCCTAAATTTGCACGTCCCATAATCAAGAGCATGATAGAGTGACAGGAAGTCATCACCAAAATCCCTGAGAGCAAGGTTGGAATCTTCCCTTTTGTATAAAGAAGACCTGCTGCCATTCCAGCCAAACAACCTGCTCCTACAGCAACAAGAGTCGCTAAAAATGGGTTCACTCCTTTGGTTATCAAAGTGACAGCAACAGCTCCCCCAAGAGGGAAGGAACCTTCTGTTGTCATATCTGGAAAGTTTAAAATCCTAAATGTCATAAAGATCCCCAGACCTAAAATAGCCCAGACAAATCCTTGAGAAATAATAGATAATATCATCTGTTTCTTAACCTTTTCTATATGATTTCTATTGTAAAAAATTGGAGGAGATGTCCCCAACTCCTCCATTTTAGATTATTCAATCACTTGTCCTGCTTCTTTGAGAACAGACTCAGGAATAGTAATACCTAACTCTTGTGCCAATTTTTTATTGATAACTGATTTACCAGTTGAAAAGACATTGACTGGTGTATCAGCTGGTTTTGCACCTTTCAAAACTTGAGCAATCATTTTGCCAGTTGCCACACCAAGATCATGTTGGTCAACTACAACGGATGCCAAACCACCTGCTTCTACCATGGCAGTTGCACTTGGGTAGATTGGTTTTTTAGCTGATTGGTTGCTTGATACAACAGTTGAGAAGGCTGAAGCAATAGTGTTATCAATTGGAACCCAGATAGCATCAACCTTGCTAGTCATAACGTTAACTGTTGAAGCAATTTCATTTGTTGAAGGAACTGCAAATGTTTCTACTGTCAAACCTGCTTTTTCAGCATAAGCCTTAAATTCTTCTACCTGTGTTTTTGAATTGTCTTCGCTGCTTGAGTAAAGGGCTCCGATAGTTTTCACATTTGGTGTCAGAGCCTTGATGAGTTCAACTTGTTGTTGAGCTGGATTGTGGTCAGATACCCCTGTAATATTGCCACCTGGTTTTTTCAAATCTTTAACCAAGTTCGCACCGATTGGGTCTGTAATAGCAGCCATGATAACAGGTAGGTCTTTTGTTGCACTAGCCAGACCTTGAGCAGCTGGTGTTGCGATACCAACTACCAAGTCATTACCGTTTGCAACCAATTGTTTACTCATTGTCGCAACCTTACTTTGGTCACCTTCTGAGTTCATAAAGTCAATCTTCAACTGGTCATCTTTATAACCTTCTTCTGCAAGTCCATCTTGAATCCCTTTATAAATCAAGTCAAGAGATGGATGGCTCACAAACTGAAGGACACCAACTTTGGCAACTTTCTTTTCATTCTTAGCTTCTGGTTTATTCATTGAAGAGTAAATCAAGCTTCCTGCTACTAAGACTGCTAATGCAGCGATAATTCCAATTAAACGTTTATTTTTCATTCTATTTCTCCTTTTTAATTCCTTTAAACTACTTCACTTATCTGAACAAGCGACGCCATCGTTTTCTTTCCATACTAACCTCCATCAAAAAAAGTCCTCACACAAAAAACTTGTGTGAGGACGTCGATGCGCGGTACCACCTCAATTATAGGAAATTTCCCTATCACTCTGTCTCGCAATAACGAGATGCACTATAAGGTGTGCTCACCGAATTTTTATGATTTCAAATTCTAAATAACATTCAGCCCAATTTTCATCATCACCACTTATCTGTTTTCAGCTACCACAGACTCTCTAAAAAGTTTGAATGATTACTTTTCTGAATGGTTAAATTATATCATTTTTCAACTACTTGTCAAGACTCTTTTAGCATTTTTTTGAAAGATTCAAAAACTTCCCCTATAGAAAAGAGGAAGTTTGAAAGACATCAGCCCGAATTACGCAATCCTGTCGCAATTCCGTTGATGGTTGTATGGATTAATTTTTCTTGATCGCTTGATAATTCTCCTCGGCGTTGACGTTTAATCAACTCCAACTGGATATAGTTGAGAATATTAAAGTAAGGCATACGATAATCCAAACTTGCTTTTAGATATGGATTTTCAGCCAAGAGTTCATCGTAACCTTCGATAGCCAAGATGACTTCCTTGGTGACTTGCCATTCATTTAGAATAGTCTCATAGATTGCTTTTACTTCTTCATCCTCACACAGTTTGGCATATTCAAAAGCAATATTCATATTTGATTTTGACAAGACCATGTCGACATTTGAAAGAAGCGATTGGAAGAAAGGCCAATTTTGGTACATATCTCGTAAGATAGCAATATTCTCTGGATTTTTATCGATAAATTCCTTGAAGCTTGAACCAACTCCATACCATCCAGGGAACATGACGCGACTTTGCGACCATGAGAATACCCAAGGGATAGCTCGCAAACCACCGATTTCAGTAATAGTCTTACGAGCGGCTGGACGAGAACCAATATTAAAGCTTGAAATAGCCTTGATTGGACTTGACTCGAAGAAATAATCATAGAAATGATCATTACCAAAGACCAAATCACGGTAGATATCGTAACTACGGTCCACCACTTGGTCCATAATAGCTTCGTAACGATTTGAGGTGTTGGTATCGCTCTTCTTCTGAGTAATCATACGGTTAATGGCCGCCGAAACCAACATTTCAAGGTTATAGTAAGCTGCGTCTTTGTTACCATATTTATTGCCAATTACTTCACCCTGCTCCGTCAAGCGGATACGATCCTTAATGGACTTGAGAGGTTGAGAGGTGATGGCTTCATAGGTTGGTCCACCACCACGACCGACAGTCCCACCACGGCCGTGGAAGAAGGTAACCTTAACGCCAAATTCATCTCCAATAGCAGTCAATTGTTGTTGAGCCTTGTAGAGGGTCCAACATGATGATAGATAGCCACCATCTTTATTACTATCAGAGTAACCAAGCATGATTTCTTGGTAGTTATTACGTGAAGCAATCCATTTCTTGGCAAGAGGAAGTGAAAGATATTCTCTCATGGTTTCTTCTGAGTGGTCCAAGTCCTCAATTGTTTCAAAGAGAGGAACGATTTGGACACGAGCTCTTTCTTTATCAACTAACCCTACTTCTTTTAGCAAGATAGCCAATTCCAACATGTCAGATACGCTAGTTGCATGTGAAATAATTGTCTGGCGAATAACGTCATCACCCAACTTATCTTTCAACTTACGAGCAGCCTTGAAAATAGCCAATTCTTTTTCGAGTAACTCTGATTTTTCAACATGAGTGGCAGAAAGAATACGTGGATCTTCTTCCAATTCTTTCAAAAGAAGCTGGCATTTTTCTTCTTCACTTAGTTCACTATAATGAGAATGAATACCTGCTGATTTCAAGAGTTCAGCTACACAAGCCTCATGAACACTAGAATCTTGACGCATGTCAATAGATGCCAAATAGAAACCAAAAATTTCAACTGCCTGAATCAATTCAACAAAATCACCAGAAATCAGTGCTTCACCCTTGTTTTCCAAGAGGGAATCACGAATGGTAATTAAATCCTTATAAAAATCATTAGCTGTTTCATAGCGAGCCCCAACTTCCTTATCTTCAATCAGATAAGCTTTTGTTGCTTGGATTTTTGATTGAATATCAAACAAGGCACGACGATACAGCTCTTTTTCACGATAAATCGAGTTATCCTTGGATTGACGAGCCATTTCTCTAACTTGCTTGCTTACATTGACGATACTAGTTGAGAGAGAGAATTCACGATAAAGTTGGTAAATCTTTTCATCATAGTAATTCATGATGACTTCACACTGGGTCATAGCAGATTGTTTCAAGGTATCTGCTGTAACAAAAGGATTCCCATCACGGTCTCCACCAATCCACATTCCCATGGTAATTGGTTTAGGATGTTTCAACTCCAAGCCGTGTTTTTTAGCCAGACGCTTGTACTCAGCAGTCAAATGAGGAACTGCCTTCAGGAATGAACTATTGTAGTATTCCATAACATTCGTGATTTCATTGGTCACTTTCAATTTCTTTTCACGAATCATATCTGTCTGCATGATAATCTCAATGTAACGACGGAGATCATTATGCCATTTTTCCTTATTAATCAAACCTAATTTCACATCACGGTACTTACGCAAAAGGGTATGGATATGATTGGTCAAATCCAGCATACTCTTACGTTGTACTTGTGTTGGATGGGCAGTCAAAACAGGGACAACATTCAAGTGTTCTAGAATTTCAACCGCATTTTCTTTTTCTGCAACCATTTTGATCGTTGCCGATAATTTCCCAAGATAATCTTGATCGATATTATTTTGGTGGTTGATTTCATAGGCCAAATCCACATCTTCTGAAATATTAATCAAAAGGGGCAAGATAGAGAAATAGCGTGAAATATAGGCCATTTCATCATTTGACAGACTCGTAACCAATTGGTTCAAGCCCTGATAATCTTCTTGAGTTGATAATTCTTTCAACTCCATGATTTTTGCAAAAGTCTCTGGGGCAAGCATATTTTTAGTGATATCTTCTAACAATTCTGTTAAAATCAATACTTCTTCTTGCACGACAGCTTTATTACTATAGTTTTCTAATTTTTGAAGAGACATAGGTAATCCTTTCCACTATCAACTCTACATATAGTTTGATGAGTGAGCTTCTAACTCCTCATATAATTGGGCACGTTTTTCACTTGCATCAATATTTAAGACAAAGGCGATGGCTACAGACAAGACTAGGAGACTGTTCCCTCCTTGTGATAAGAAGGGGAAGGTTACTCCTGTCGAGGGAATAATACCAGAAATTCCACCGATATTGACAAAGACCTGTACCAACATCATCCCCCCAACCCCAATCGCCATCATAGAATTAAAGGGATTCTTAGCACGAATTCCTACTAGGATAATTCGCAAAATCAGGAAAAAGACAAGTGCCAAAATCAAACTGGCTCCCACAAATCCAAACTCTTCAATGACAATTGAAAATACAAAGTCTGTATGGGCCTCTGGTAAATAACCACGTTTTTCGATTGAATTTCCTAAGCCTAGACCAAACCACCCACCATTTACCATGGCAAAGTAGGAATTTGCAAGTTGGTGTCCTGCTCCTGCCAAATCAGCAAAGGGATTAAAGTAGGCACTGAAACGCTTGGCCACGTAACCAAATACTGGAACTTTTGAAAACTTATCAACCCCAATTACAGAAATAGCTGATAGAGATAGGGCTGAAACTCCAAATAAAACACCGATAAAGACTATAAACCAACGATGAGCAATTCCACTAACTGTATACATAATCAAGGCAACCAGAGCTAGGATAGTAGCATTCCCCAAGTCTGGGAAAATAGCCAAACTTCCTATCATGACAAGTAGGACAAAACGCCAATCATTAAAAGCACGAGGAATCCATTGATTTTGAGTTAAAACTTGAAAATCATAAATACCAATTTCATCCTGTTGTTTTGAAAAACGTTGAGCCAAGTACCAGACAATGATAATCTTCAAATACTCCGCTGGTTGAATGGTCAAAGGTCCTACTGAAATCCAACCATAGGCTCCATTGACTGGCGTACCAATTAAGCGAGCCAGAGCCAAAAGAATCAGCTCAACAAACATAACAATAAATAAGAGTCGTTCTTTTCTTAAAAAATTCAATTTCAGCTTATATATCAAGGCAATCAATATTAAACTAAGTATCCAAAACATTCCCTGACTTCGAACCAATTGGAGGGCACTTTTACCTTCTTCGATAAGAATGGCACTGGTTGTAGAATAAACTACAATCAAGCCCAAAATAGATAAAAGTAAGTAAGGAACTAGAATAGAATAGTTTAATAGGTGCCTCTTACTAATCTTCATAGTATCACCAATCTAATGAGAACAAAAGAAATTATTCCCAAATTCCGTTTATTTTCTAGTTTTGATTGCTATTATACCATTTTTTCCGAAAGAAAAAAACTCTTACCCTTAAGATAGAAGATTTTCTCATAAGAAAAAGAGCTTGAGATGCTAAATCTCAAGTTCTTTCGGCTCTATAATATTTGTAGTAGGTAAATCCCCTATTGATATTATGGAGCCTTTTTTGTGTAGAAAAAAAGTCCCATAAAATCTATAATGAAAAGCGACAAAACAACTCATTAGAAAGATTCATATGGAACAATTACATTTTATCACAAAACTACTCGATATCAAAGACCCTAATATCCAATTTATAGATATCATCAATAGGGATACACACAAAGAAATCATCGCCAAACTGGACTACAATGCTCCATCTTGCCCTGAGTACGGAAGTCAAATGAAGAAATATGATTTTCAAAAACCGTCTAAGATCCCTTACCTCAAAACGACTGGTATGCCTACTAGAATTCTACTTAAAAAGCGTCGTTTCAAGTGCTATCACTGTTCAAAAATGATGGTCGCTGAAACTTCTATCGTCAAGAAGAATCACCAAATTCCTCGTATTATCAACCAAAAAATTGCGCAAAAGTTGATTGAAAAGACTTCTATGACCGATATTGCTCATCAGTTAGCCATTTCAACATCAACTGTTATTCGCAAGCTTAATGACTTCCGTTTTAAGCCTGATTTTTCGTACCTCCCTGAGATTATGTCTTGGGACGAGTATGCTTTCACTAAGGGAAAGATGAGTTTCATTGCACAAGATTTTGATAATCTCAACATCATCACTGTTCTTGAAGGCAGAACACAGGCTATCATCCGAAATCACTTTCTGCGCTACGAGCGAGCTGTTCGTTGTCAGGTGAAAATCGTTACGATGGATATGTTTAGCCCTTACTACGATATTGCCAGTAAACTTTTTCCTAACGCTAAAATCGTTCTCGACCGCTTTCACATTGTCCAACATCTCAGCCGTGCTATGAGTCGTGTACGTGTCCAAATCATGAATCAATTTGAGCGAAAATCCCATGAATACAAGGCCATCAAACGCTACTGGAAACTCATTCAACAAGATAGTCATAAACTGAGTGATAAACGATTTTATCGCCCTACTTTTCGTATGCATTTAACGAATAAAGAGATTCTAGACAAGCTTTTGAGCTATTCAGATGAGTTGAAACATCACTACAATCTCTATCAACTCTTGCTTTTTCACTTTCAGAACAAGGAACCTGAAAAATTCTTCGGACTTATTGAGGACAATATAAAGCAGGTTCATCCTATTTTTCAGACTGTCTTTAAAACCTTTCTAAAGGATAAAGAGAAGATTGTCAACGCCCTTCAACTACCCTATTCCAACGCCAAAATGGAAGCGACCAATAATCTCGTTAAACTTATCAAACGCAATGCCTTTGGTTTTCGGAACTTTGAAAACTTCAAAAAACGGATTTTTATCGCTCTGAATATCAAAAAAGAAAGGACGAAATTTGTCCTTTCTCGGTTTTAGCTTTTATTCAACCCACTACAGTTGACAAAGAGCCAAAAAAGGAGCGGATATGATATCCTACTCCTTTTTCTTGTCAGAAAATCTAATTGGAATTAATCTTCTCTTTTCTTGCGAGCAACAAGTCCAAATCCGCTCAATACTCCAAGAAGTCCAAGTGCTGCTAGGCTAGCATTGTCTTCAGTACCAGTGTTTGGAAGTTCGCGTTGACCATCCATATACTGTGGTGTAGCAGGTTCTGCTGGTTGTTCTGGTGTCACTGGAGCTATTGGTCGTTCAGGTATCTCAGGTGTCACTGGAACTGGATTTGGTGCAGGACTAGGTTCTGGTTGTGGAGCTGGAGCTGGTTGTGGAGTCGGAGTTCGCTCTGGAGTCGGTTCCGGTTTTGGTTCTGGCTTAGACTCTTCAGGAATCTTCAACTCAGGAATTTCCACTTTAGGAGCTTCATTTGGTTTTGCAACCTCTTCAACTACTTCACGGTAGTAATAGTTTACGACCTTACCACCAACTGGAACAATTCCGTCCTTATCTTCAGGAACTTTTACTAGCTCATAAGAAGTTGTTATTGTGATTACATTTCCATTTTCAACAACTTTTTCAACCTTACTTGGAATCACTTTCGCTTCAGTTGTATAGTTTGAGCCAATATCTTTTTGACCTTGTTCAATCGTATCAGCCAGTTTTTCAGTAGTTC